>JABMNS010000059.1 GCA_013204445.1 Sphingomonadales bacterium | reverse complement strand
GCGCCGTGGGTGATGATCTTGGCGACCATCGAATCGTAAAAGGGCGAAACTTCGCCGCCAGTTTCAATGCCGCTATCGACCCGCGACAGATCGGATGGCTGCCACAAATAGATCGGCCCGGTGCTGGGCAGAAAATCATCCGCCGGATCTTCGGCATAGAGCCGCACTTCTATCGCATGGCCGTTCAGCATGATGTCCTGCTGCTCGAGACCCAATAAGTCGCCTGACGCAACTTTGAGTTGCAGCGCTACCAGATCAAGACCAGTGACTTCCTCGGTCACCGGGTGTTCGACCTGCAGTCGCGTATTCATTTCCAGAAAATAAAATCCACCCGATTGGTCGAGCAGAAATTCCACCGTGCCGGCGCCGACATAATCAACGGCTTTCGCCGCCTCGACCGCAGCTGCGCCCATCTGCTCGCGCAATATTGGCGTCATGACAGGACAGGGCGCTTCCTCGATCACCTTTTGGTGCCGCCGCTGGACGGAACAGTCGCGTTCACCGAGATGGATGGTGTTGCCGTGGCTGTCGGCAAAAACTTGGATCTCCACATGGCGCGGCTTGATGATCGCTTTTTCGAGGATCAGCTCGCCGTTGCCAAAGGCATTCTCGGCTTCGGATCGCGCCAGTTTGATCGCATTGGCGACGTCGTCGAGATCATGGACCAGCCGCATTCCGCGACCACCGCCACCAGCTGCTGCCTTGACCATCAGCGGCACGCCGATCTTGCCGGCTTCGCTGATCAGCACGTCGTCCGCCTGATCATTGCCCTGATAGCCGGGCACGCAGGGCACGCCGGCGGCAATCATCGCACGTTTCGAACGCGCTTTGTCGCCCATCACGTCGATTGCTTTTTCCGGCGGGCCGACAAAGATGATATTGGCGTCGGCGCAGGCCTTCGAAAAGGCAGCATTCTCTGAGAGAAAACCATAGCCGGGATGAATCGCATCCGCGCCCGTGTCCTTTGCTGCCTGGATGATATTGTCCACCAGTAGATAGGATAGATTGACCGGAGCCGGACCAATATGCACCGAATCATCCGCCATTTTGACATGCGGGGCGTGCGCATCCGCGTCGGAATATACGGCCACCGTGCGGATGCCCTGCGCCTTGGCCGTGCGCATGATCCGGCAGGCAATTTCGCCGCGGTTGGCGATAAGAAGGGTGTTGATTCTGGTCATAAATAAACCTCGTCATGCTGAACTTGTTTCAGCATCTCGTGAGATGATGAAGTGGAATGATCCTGAACCGGGTTCAGGATGATGACTATGGAACAGGCCGGATTTCTCATTCCGGTTTCACCACCCAATTGGGTTTGCGCTTTTCAAAGAAGCTGGCGATACCTTCTCTGGCTTCGTCACTGACCATCCGGTCGGCGAAATTTTCTGCCGCCAGTCGGATCACTTTCTCGCGCGGCTGGCCGGAAATTTGGCCGAGCAGCTCTTTCGTCGCGGCCACCGCGCCCGGTGCAGCGCCGAGCACCTGTTTGCGCAGCTGCATTTCAATCGCTTCCAAGCCCGGCACGTCATCGGCGATAAAATCAGCAAAACCCAGTTCATGCGCTTTAGTGCCATCAAAACGCGCGGCGGTCAGCATCAACCGGCGTCCGATGGCATAGCCGAGCTTCTGAATCACAAAGGGAGAAATCTGCGCCGGTGACACGCCAATAGCTGTTTCGGTCATCGCGAAGCGCGCGCCGCTCTCGCAAAGCACCACATCAGCGCAGCAGGCCAGGCCAAACCCGCCCGCCATTGCTGCGCCCTCGACTAGCACGATCACCACCTGCGGCGCAGTGTTCACGAGGTCAAAAATCTCCGCCGCGCCACTCGACATCCTGATGATTGCCGCGCGGTCGCCGCTTTGCTGAAAATTATCCTTGAAATTCTTGAGATCCGCTCCGGCACAGAACACGCCCCCGCGCCCCCGCATTGTAATGCCGCGCACGGTGCGATCATCGCGAACGCTTTTCAGCACATCACCGAGCTCCGCCACCAAGGCATCACTCAAGGCATTGCGATTATCCGGCTGGTTGAACCAGATGGTGAGCCAGCCTTGCTTGAGTTCCAGTTCCAGCGTTTCGGTTTTTTGTAGACCGGTCATATCCGAGCTACCCCGAAGGCATTGGGATGCAGCGTCCGGTTTTGCGCCTCGAAGATCGTTTCAAGCGCGAAACCGAGAACCTTGCGGCTATCACGAGGATCAATCACGCCATTGTCGAGCACCCGGCCTGAGGTGAAGAAGGCGCTTTCCTGCGCTTCGAAAATCGCCTTGATACGCAGTTCCTGTTTGGCAATGGCTTCCTCATCGGGCTCCACGCCTTTGCGTTTTGCCTGCACCCGGGCGACATGGCTCATCGTGTTGGCCGCCGATGCGCCCGCCATCACGCCGGTCTTAGCATTGGGCCAGCTGAACAGGAAATCGGGTTCGAAGGCTACGCCGCTCATCCCGTAATTGCCCGCGCCAAAGCTCGCGCCGATATAGAGTGACAGTTTCGGAACTCGGACATTGGACACCGCTTGGATCATCTTGCTGCCCAGTTTGATCATGCCCTTATGCTCGGACTCGGTGCCGACAATATAGCCGGTGGTGTTGTTGAGGAATATGATCGGCAGTTGCGACTGGTCGCATAGCTGGAAGAAATGGGT
>JABMNS010000058.1 GCA_013204445.1 Sphingomonadales bacterium | reverse complement strand
TCATCAACCAGATCCGCATGAAAATCGGCGTGATGTACGGCAACCCGGAAACCACCTCCGGCGGAAATGCGCTGAAATTCTATGCTTCGGTGCGCCTCGACATCAGACGTACCGGCCAGATCAAGGAACGCGATGATATTGTTGGCAACACCACCCGCGTCAAAGTGGTCAAGAACAAGGTCGCACCTCCGTTCAAGCAGGTCGAGTTTGACATCATGTACGGCCAGGGCATTTCCAAGGTCGGCGAGATTATCGATCTCGGCGTGAAGGCTGGCGTCGTCGAAAAATCGGGCGCCTGGTTCTCTTATGACTCGGTTCGCATTGGGCAGGGGCGTGAAAATTCGAAACGCTTCCTGCTCGAAAATCCGGAAATGATGGCGAAGCTGGAAAATCAGATTCGCGGCAAACAGGAAGAAGTTGCCGAGGAAATGATGAAGGGCCCGGTTGCCAAAGCCAATGACGATGATGAATAGATGATTTGACCATCATAGCAGCGACAGAAGGAAGCTTCTGACTGTTGGTGCCGCCACGCGCTTGACGCTCATCTTCTCTGGCTCGGGCGGCGCTGGAATGATTAACAGAAAATCTCGCAGGTTTTGCCGGATCAGTCTCCCCCGAGGCGATCCCTGGCATAGGGCCGTCCTTCTGTCCCCCGACTGCAAGGACGGCCCATTTTCATTTAATTTAGACGGGTCAAATGTTGGAAAAGATTGACATTTGGCCTCTTACAACGCTTCGCTGGCCCAAACTTTGACAAACTTTGAGCTTTTCGAAAGGCCAATATAGTAATGACCATCAACATCCATCACCTCGAAAACAGCCGTTCGCAGCGGATCATCTGGCTGCTCGAGGAACTTAGACTTCCCTATGAGATCAAGCGCTACGAGCGCAATCCCAAGACCCAGAAAGCACCAGACAGTCTCAAGGCCATTCACCCGCTTGGCAAATCGCCGATGATCGAGGATGACGGCGAAGTGATAATCGAGACCGCCGCGATTGCCGAATATCTGGTCGAGAAAGCGGGTGGCGAGCTAGGCGCACCAAAGGACGCCAAGGGCGCGCGCCTCTTCACCCAATATCTGCACTTCGCGGAGGGTTCGATGATGCCACCGCTTTATGGTCTGCTGGTGGTTGGCCGTCTCGGCCTGCTCGGTTTGCCTGCGCGAAAGCCGGTTGGCCAGATGGTCACGGATCTGCTGATCTGGCTGGAAGGTGAACTGGCGGACCGCGATTATTTCGCTGGCGATGAACTGACCGCCGCAGATGTCATGATGAGCTTTCCGCTCGAAGCTTGCCAGTCTCGGGCTGGTCTGGACGAACGCTATCCCAACCTTCTCGCCTGGCTCGAGCGCATTCATACCCGTCCGCAATATCGGCTGGCGCTCGAAAAAGGCGGGCCCTATGCCTATGCCTGAAACAGGCACTGATTTTGCGAGCTGGTGCAATGCAGGATTGTCAACGGCAGATCGCTCGCCTAAGTCGATTTCATGCAAACAACCAATGATATAAGACGGTCTTTCCTCGACTATTTCGCCGCCCAGGGGCACGAGATCGTACCGTCCGCGCCGCTGATACCCTATAATGATCCGACGCTGATGTTCGTCAATGCGGGGATGGTTCCGTTCAAGAATATCTTCACCGGGGCGGAGACAAGCTCTTATTCCACCGCCACGTCCAGCCAGAAATGCGTCCGCGCAGGCGGGAAGCATAATGATCTCGACAATGTCGGCTATACCGCGCGGCATCATACGTTTTTCGAAATGCTCGGCAATTTTTCCTTTGGTGACTATTTCAAGGAACAGGCGATCCATCATGCATGGAACCTGATTACGAAAACATGGGGCATTTCTGCCGATCGGTTGACTGTGACCGTCTATCATACCGATGACGAAGCCTTTGATCTGTGGAAGAAAATTGCCGGTTTGCCGGATGAGCGTATCATTCGTATCGCGACCAGTGATAATTTCTGGTCGATGGGTGATACCGGACCCTGCGGCCCGTGTAGCGAGATATTTTACGATCATGGTGCGCATATCGCTGGCGGTCCTCCGGGCAGTCCGGACGAAGACGGCGATCGCTTTGTCGAAATCTGGAACCTGGTGTTCATGCAATATGATCAGCGTGGCGAAGGCGATCGGGCGGATCTGCCGAAACCTTCGATCGATACCGGCATGGGACTCGAGCGCGTTGCTGCGGTCATGCAGGGCGTCCACGACAATTACGACATCGACCTGTTCAAGGCGCTGATCGCCGAATCCGGCTCGCTGACGGGTACTGTCACAACCGGCGACAACCAGGCCAGCCACCGGGTGATCGCGGATCATCTGCGCGCATCATCCTTCCTTGTTGCCGATGGCGTGCTGCCATCGAACGAGGGCCGCGGCTATGTGCTGCGCCGGATCATGCGGCGGGCGATGCGCCATGCCCATTTGCTCGGTGCCAAGGATCCGTTGATGCACCGGATGCTGGGGTCTCTGACTGGAGAAATGGGCAATGCCTTTCCAGAGTTAATCCGGGCAAAACCGCTGATCGAAGAAACCCTGCTGCGCGAAGAAGTCAATTTTCGGCAGACGTTGGCTAACGGCCTAAAGCTGCTCGATGCGGAAATCGCTGATATGGGGGAAGGCGATATTCTTCCCGGCGAAACCGCGTTCAAACTTTATGATACGTTCGGCTTTCCCTATGATCTCACCGAAGACGCGTTGCGCGCACAGTCGCTGGGTGTTGACCGTGAAGGTTTTGACAAGGCGATGGCCGAGCAAAAAGCCGCCGCCCGTGCCGCCTGGAAAGGGTCCGGCGATCAGGCTTCCGATGCGATCTGGTTCGACATTGCCGAACGCGAAGGCAGCACCGAATTTACCGGCTATACGTCCGAGGAAGGCGAGGGCGTCGTGGTCGCGCTGGTCAAGGACGGAGCTGAAATCGAAATCGCTCATAGCGGCGACATTGTCATGCTGCTGACCAATCAGACGCCATTTTACGGCGAAAGTGGCGGCCAGATGGGCGATGTTGGTCAGATCTCCGGCGCGGACGGTTTCGCAGCTGCCGTGACCGACACCAGAAAGCCGCTCGGGCGGCTTCACGCCCATCAGATTGAAATCAGGTCGGGTTCGGTCTCGGTCGGGGATATGTCCCATCTTGTTGTCGATAAGGATCGGCGCACCGCGCTTCGGGCCAATCACAGTGCCACCCATTTGCTTCACAAGGCGCTGCGGCACCATCTTGGCGACCATGTGACGCAGAAGGGCAGCCTGGTTGCACCGGATCGTCTGCGGTTCGATTTGTCGCATGTATCGGCCTTGACCGAAGCCGAAATGCAGGCTGTTGAAGCGGACGTAAACGCGCAAATCCGTGGCAATAGTCCGGTAACCACGCGTCTGATGAGCCCTGATGATGCGGTTGCCGCTGGAGCGCTTGCGCTCTTCGGCGAAAAATATGGGGATGAGGTCCGTGTGCTGTCGATGGGCCGGGAAGCTGAGCTGGATTATTCCTTGGAATTATGCGGCGGCACCCATGTCCATGCGCTTGGTGATATTGGTCTGATGGCGATTGTTTCGGAATCCGCTGTTGCCAGTGGTGTCCGGAGAATCGAAGCGCTTACCGGTGAAGCGGCGCGTCTTTGGCTTACCGATCGCGATGCCAAGCTCAAGGCGATTGCCGCAACGCTCAAGGCCTCTCCGGAAGAAGCCGCAGATCGCGTCGCGATTCTGGTCGAGGAACGCAAGAAGCTTGAGCGGGAATTGACCGAGGCGAAGAAGGCCTTGGCTCTGGCCGGGGATGGCGGCGGCGCAAAAGCGGCGGAAACGGAAACCATCGGCGATATCGCCTTTGCCGGCCAGGTTATCCAGGGTCTGCATCCCAAGGAGTTGCGCGGACTGGTCGATCAGGCGAAGAAGCAGTTGTCGAGCGGCGTCAGCGCGCTGGTGGCGGTAAATGATGGCCGGGCAACCGTTGCGGTTGGCGTAACCGATGATCTGACCGAGCGTTTCAGCGCGGTTGATCTGGTTCAGGCCGGAGTAGCCGCAGTCGGCGGGAAGGGCGGCGGCGGTCGTCCGGCCATGGCGCAGGGCGGCGGTCCCGATGGCGCCAAAGCCGATGATGCGATTGCCGCGATCAGGGCTG
>JABMNS010000057.1 GCA_013204445.1 Sphingomonadales bacterium | reverse complement strand
TTGCAGCCCTGCGCCTGGATTTCCTCGAGGATCGCGGCTGCCGCCGAAATCGGCAGTCCGGCACCGCCAAATTCTTCAGGGATCAGGGCCGCAAGATAACCGGCCTCGCCGAGAGCGTTGACAAAGTCCGTCGGATATTCGCGGGCTTTGTCGCGCGCGCGCCAATATTCACCGGGAAATTTCTGGCAAAGCTTGGCAACTTCCTCGCGTATATCACTATAATCCTGCATTCATTCCTGTCCTTTGTTCATTATAGGCAAGTCGTTGCGCGTGTAAACATCTGCCTAGTTCGCTACCGCTTGGACATTCAGTTTTTGAAAACAACCGTCTTGTGCGCGTTCAGGAACACACGGTCCGCCAAATGATAATGCACCGCTTGCGCCAATACCCGGCGTTCGATGTCGCGTCCCTTGCTCACCAGCGCCTCTGGCGTGTCGGCGTGGCTGATCGCTTCCACATCCTGATGGATGATCGGACCTTCATCTAGGTCGGCGGTGACATAATGGGCGGTGGCACCGATCATCTTGACGCCGCGTGCGTGCGCCTGATGATAAGGCTTGGCACCCTTGAAGCCCGGCAGGAAGCTGTGATGGATATTGATGCAGCGGCCAGACAGAAAACTGGCAAGGTCATCAGACAATATCTGCATATAGCGGGCGAGCACGACAAGTTCCGCACCGCTCTCGGTGACCAGCTCTTTTATCTGGGCTTCTTGCTGCGCTTTGGTGTCCTTGGTGATCGGCAGATAATGAAAAGGAACATCGCCGATCAGCGATATTTTGAGGGCTTCACGGGGATGGTTGCAGATAATGCCAACCACATCCATCGGTAGTTCGCCAATGCGGTGACGATATAGCAGGTCACCAAGACAATGGTCGAATTTCGAGACCATCATCATCACTTTGGGTCTTTCGTCGCTGCCACGCAATTTCCATTCCATCTGCTTTTCTGTGGCGAAAGATTGCAGTGCACCGGAGACGGATTCGGGATCAGAGCCTTCCGCCATCTCAAAGACAACGCGCATGAAGAAGTGGCCGGTTTCGCTATCGTTAAACTGCTGCGAGTCGACAATATTGCCGCCATTGCCGGCGAGTATTTTTGCGACGCGAGCCACCAGGCCCGGTTGATCCGCACAGGACAATGTCAGAATTTTTCGTTTTGCCGAATTGAACCCTGTGAAGTCTGGGGTGTTAGGAAAATGGGGCAATAGTGATTCTCTCGACAAATATTGTTTGCTAGACTAACTATCTACAAAAAGAGCAAATATGACAAGACCAAAAGAAATATTGATCCCAGTGACACCGTACGCTGAAGGCGACCCAGATATTGGGGACATCAAGAATATTGTTGGATTTCATATTCGCCTTGCTCATGGAGCTGTATATCGTAATTTCACCGAGACATTTTCCGATTTGGAATTAACCCAGAAACAGGCTTCTGTGCTCTGGCTCGTCGATGATCATCCAGATATTGCGCAGATCGGGCTTGCGAGACGAATGCAGATGGATCGAGCCACCACAATGGCAATCATCAACCGACTTCAGAAGCGCGGATTTCTAGTTCGCGGCAAATCGAAAACCGATGGGCGCAAGCAGACATTGAATTTGACGAACGATGGCAGGCAGGCTCTGGCTTCGGCGAAAGTGGCGATGCAGAAACATGAAAAATGGCTGCAGTCGAGGTTCAGCAAAAAGGAAGCAGAAATGCTGATCGAAATGCTTAGCAGGTTCAACACCGAGAAACCGGTATAAAATTGACTTTTAGTTAAGCAGTTTATCTTGTGGATAACCGTATGTATAACATACAAATATGATCGACAGGTCAACAGAAGGAAATAATCAATATGAAGACCCGCGCAGCCGTAGCATTTGAAGCCAAAAAGCCGCTTGAGATTGTCGAGCTTGACCTGGAAGGCCCGCAGGCGGGCGAAGTGCTGGTCGAGATCATGGCGACGGGTATTTGTCACACCGACGCTTACACGCTCGACGGCCTCGACAGTGAAGGCAAGTTCCCGAGCGTTCTCGGCCATGAAGGTGCCGGTATCGTGCGGGAAGTCGGAGCCGGCGTCACCTCGGTGGCTCCCGACGATCATGTGATTCCGCTTTACACCCCCGAATGCCGCCAGTGCAAAAGCTGCCTGTCCGGCAAGACCAACCTATGTACCGCGATCCGCGCGACTCAGGGCCAGGGCTTGATGCCCGACGGGACCAGCCGGATGTCCTACAAGGGCGAAGCGATCTACCATTATATGGGCTGCTCGACCTTTTCCAACTTCATCGTCCTGCCGGAAATTGCGGTTGCCAAAATCCGCACCGACGCGCCGTTCAACACCAGCTGCTACATCGGCTGCGGGGTCACCACCGGTGTCGGCGCGGTGGTCAACACGGCGAAAGTGGAGCCCGGTTCCAATGTCATCGTCTTCGGCCTCGGCGGCATCGGCCTGAACGTGCTGCAAGGCGCGCGGATGGTTGGCGCTGACAAGATCATCGGTGTCGACATCAATGACGACCGCGAAGCATGGGGCAAGAAATTCGGCATGACCCATTTCGTCAATCCGAAAAAGATCAAGGGCGATATCGTCGAGTATCTGTAGCGCTGACCGATGGCGGCGCGGATTATACA
>JABMNS010000056.1 GCA_013204445.1 Sphingomonadales bacterium | reverse complement strand
GGGTTGGCGCGAGCCAGAGTGGCAGTGTGCCGGCATAATGTTCGATAAGACTACCGATAAACCGCTCAAACGTCCCCAGAATCGCTCGGTGCAGCATGACCGGGCGGTGACGGCTGCCGTCTTCGCCGATATAACTGGCGTCCAGCCGTTCTGGTAATACAGTGTCTGCCTGTATAGTGCCGACCTGCCATGTGCGGCCAATCGCATCGGTCAGATGAAACTCCAGCTTGGGGGCATAGAACGCCCCCTCGCCGGGCAGTTCTTCCCAGCCATATTCTTCGGTTGCGCGGCCGGCTTTCGCAACTGCCTCGCGCAAGGTTTGTTCGGATTTGTCCCATTCTTCGTCCGATCCAAACCGCTCATCGGGACGGAGCGCTAGCTTGATCTGATAATCGGCGAAACCAAGGTCGCGGTATATCGCATCCAGCAAGTTACAAAAATCGACAATCTCGTCGATCAACTGGTCTTCGCGGCAGAATATATGCGCATCGTCCTGCGTAAATTGCCGCACGCGAAGCAGTCCGTGTAATGCACCATGCGGTTCGTTGCGATGACAGCAGCCAAATTCCGCCATGCGGATCGGCAGGTCGCGATAGCTTTTGATGCCCTGCTTGAACACCAGTACATGGGCAGGACAGTTCATTGGCTTCATTGCCATCATGCCTGCAGTGCCGGTAATGACCGGGCCCTCGCCATCGGCATCGGGAACCTCATCCGGGACAGCAAACATGTTTTCGGAATATTTGCCCCAGTGGCCGGATTTTTCCCACTGGTTGACGTCCATCAACTGCGGTGTCTTGATCTCGTCATATCCGGCGCTATCAAGCTGGCGGCGCATATAGACTTCCAGTTCGCGCCAGATGAAATAGCCCTTGGGATGCCAGAAACAGGAGCCTTGCGCTTCATGCTGGAAGTGGAACAGATCCATTTCCGCGCCCAGCTTGCGGTGGTCCCGCTTACCCGCTTCTTCCAGTCGCAGCAGATGCACATTGAGCTGCTTCTTGTTAAGCCAGCCGGTGCCGTAAATGCGCGACAATTGCGGATTGCGCTGATCGCCGCGCCAATAGGCGCCGGAAACGCGCATCAGCTTGAACGCCTGCGGGTCGAGCTTGCCGGTCGAGGCGAGGTGCGGACCGCGGCACATGTCCATCCAGTCATCGCCGGACCAGTAAACCGTGATCTCGCCGCCTTCTGGCAGCTCGGCGGCCCATTCGGCCTTGAACGTCTCGCCATCATTCTGCCAGCGGGAGATCAGGGCATCACGTTCCCACACTTCGCGGCGGAGCGGCTTGTCGGCGGCGATGATCCGCTGCATTTTCTCTTCGATCTTCGGCAGGTCTTCGTCAGTGAACGGATCGCCGGCGGGCGCGAAGTCATAGTAGAAGCCGTCGTCGGTCGATGGACCAAAGGTGATTTGCGTGCCAGGAAATAGTTTCTGCACCGCTTCGGCCAGCACATGAGCGTAGTCATGGCGCGCCAGTTCCAGCGCATCGGCTTCGTCACGCGATGTGACCAAAGCCAGCTCGGTATCATTCACGAGCGGCCGCATGATATCGTGCAGCTCGCCGTCAATTTTCGCGGCAAGGGCGGCTTTTGCAAGCCCAGGCCCGATGTCCGCAGCAATCTGTGCGGGAGTAGTGCCCGATGCTACTTCACGCGTGCTACCGTCGGGAAGGGTGATTTTGATCATCTCGGTCATGGGCTATGGTCATCTCAAAGTTTGTCAAAGTTAGGGCCAAGGAGGGCTAAAAACCAGCCTGCATCGTGTTGGCTTTGACTTAGTCTTTTGGGGTTTCAAGTCAACCAAATCAGATGCAGGCTGACGGTAAGGAGGAAGGCTATAGCTTCTTTATGTTAAGGAACCTTGACATTCAAAGGCGAATCGGTCAATAAAGTCAAGGTAACATGACATAATATCCATGTAGCTTGATGGAGAATGACCATGAAATTGAAGCGCTGTTCGGGGCGGGCTATGACGCCCAATGAAAACATCGCCATGTGGGCGGCGATCGCCATCCTTTTTCTGGGGGCGATGTGAACTCCTTGGAAAAGCAGGCGCGCAAAAGCATTTGGCATCGCCTGTGGAGGTGGTTCAAGCCCGATTGGTTGTTTGTGCTCCTGTTGACCGCCAGTATCGCCGGTCTCGTGATCGGCGGACTCAAGGCCGAGGTTAGTCAGTTTGTGCCCCCACCACTTTTCCCCAAACTGGCTTTGTTGATGGGAGCCATGGTAACGCTCTTGGCCATCGCGACGTTGGGAGCGAAGCTCGATCGCAAGCATCTGGATGATTATATGTTCCAGATGGTCGCCAATGGAGCTGTGATCGGGGTCATCACGACGATATTTGTCAATATTCTATGGGAAATCGGTTCTGATATATTGCCTCCTATCACCAATGACGATTTGATTGCAGTGATGATCGGTAGCTGGAGTCTAGGCTATTTCTTTTATCGCTGGCGTGGACTCAATTCATGAAGAACCGTCTCAAAGTGCTTCGCGCTGAACGGGACTGGTCACAGGCTGATCTTGCCGAACGGCTCAAGGTTTCACGCCAGAGCGTCAACGCGATTGAAACCGGAAAATACGACCCGTCCCTGCCGCTGGCGTTTCGGATTGCAGGCCTGTTTGACATGGCAATCGAAGAAATATTTTTGTGCAACTGATGGACCAGAAAATATGTGATGCGCTGGAGCGCATGTTGTCTTAAGCTCAGTTTATGTCTGATCCCGCACATGTCTGGCTCATCGATAGCAAGAGCGCCCTGAAACGCCGTGTGAGGCTTGAAGTGATCGGCAAGGCCTTTACGCTCTATGAACAGCAATGGCGTAGCGAGACTTTTTTCTTTGGAGATCTTATATATCGCGGCAAGCAAGGTGGTTCCCATGTCTTCGGTCTCGAGGATGGTATCAAGGCCAGGCCTGTTTGGAGACTCGGGGTCAAGGGCGAGATTCCCACCGAACTGTCCGCGCTGTTCCCCCGACGGAAGCCGCCGCTGCTATCCAATGCCGGAATGGCGATCATCGCCTTCCTCTGTTTGGCGATTGTCTATTTTGCGGTTACTTAGTGCGTCTGGGCAAGCAGGTGCCATCTCTTGCTATCGAGTTTGGAAGCATTGGTCGTTTGCGACCAGACTTCCAACCAGCGCACCTTCTCACCCAGCATTTTTTGGTTATAGGACAGGGGATGGATCCCCGCCTTCGCGGAGACACGCAGACGGATAAATTTATGGAAGACGATATTCATTACCTTGACCGTCCCGGCGGAGCTTCGCTGGCTTATTGCTACACGCCGCCCAAGCCGGGCGTAAAAGGTACAGTCTTGGTATTTTTGCCCGGATATATGTCGGACATGGAAGGCAGTAAGGCGCTGGCACTCGACGCATGGGCGAAGCAACAGGGCCGGGCCATGCTGCGGCTCGATTATGCGGGGTGCGGGGCTAGCGGCGGAAAATTTGAGAACCAAAGCCTGATCGACTGGCGCGATGATGTGCTGTTCCTGATCGACAAGGTGACTTCGGGGTCGATCACCCTGATCGGTTCGTCGATGGGCGGCTGGCTAATGCTGCTGGTCGCGCTGTCGCGTCCGATGCGGATAAAAAATCTGGTAGGCATTGCTGCGGCGCCGGACTTCACCGATTGGGGCTTCACCCAGGAACAGAAAATGACCATTTTGCGCGACGGCAAGCTGGAGGAAGTAAGCGAATATTCTGACGATCCCTATGTCACCACCCAGATATTCTGGCAGTCGGGCGAAACCAGCCGCCTGCTACACAAGGAAATTGCCTTTGATGGGGCCGTGCGTTTGCTGCACGGTCAAAATGACAATGATGTGCCATGGGAATATAGTCTCGAGATAGCTAAGAAAATCCGTTCAGATGATGTGCAGGCCCATCTGATAAAGGACGGCGATCACCGCCTGTCGCGGGATCAGGATATTGCCTTGCTGATTGATGCGGTTTCGCGACTGGGGTGATTTTTGGCCTCATTAACGTAAGCCTGAAACGGACATTTCATTCATGATTTCGCCACTACTCCTGCCACTATTGATTCAATCGGCTACCCCTTATGGTTCTCCGATCGATCCTTTGCTCCGTCCATCTGAGGCCAGGCCCGAAGCGTCTGTCAATTCCCCATCATCCCGACCAAAAACGTCCAGTGATATCCGGTTTGATCAATGCCTTGACCAGGCGGCAGACGATCCGGCCAATGGTTTGCTCGCAGCCAATAAATGGCAAATCGAGGGCGGGGGATATCTGGCGCGCAATTGTCTGGGCTTTGCTTATGCAGAATTAGAGGAATGGACCAAGGCCATTCCGGCATTTGTCCTGGCGGCTGAAGGAGCAGAGGTTGCGGATGACGAGCGCGCGGCAATTTATTGGTCGCAGGCCGGCAATGCGGCGCTCGCCGGCGGTAATCATGCGGCGGCCTTAAAATATTTTGGGTCTGCGCTGGCGCAAGATACGCTTGACGGTTTGCTGAAAGGCGAAGTGCACCTTGATATGGCGCGCGTCTTTGTCGCTTTGGATCAATATGATCAGGCGAAGAAAGAATTTGCTCTTGTTCACGAACTTGTCCCGCAGGATCCGCTCGGCTGGCTGCTGTCGGCCACATTGGCGCGGCGAATGGGTGATCTCGCCCTAGCCAAATCTGATATCGTGGTGGCCTCTAAACTGGCTATCACCGATCCAGCCATCGCTCTGGAAGCCGGGAATATTGCTTATGAAGCAGGCAACATAGTGAATGCCAGGAGCAATTGGGAGCGGGCGGTCAAATTTGATTCGAACAGCGCTGCTGCCAAGGCCGCAACCCGATATCTCGAGCAGTTGGTGACCAGCTAAGCGAAGTGCACCGCCGGTCATTGGCCTGACCGGCTCGCATTCTGCCTTCAATCCAGATAAAAATTCACCGTCGTGACCACACGGACTTTTTTATAGGGCGTATCCGTTATGCCATAACCGCCGGCATCACCGTCGCGGCTGTCGATACTGAAATAACCCTGCGTGGCGGATTTGATGCCGCCGACATCGGTGCCGCTATCTTCAGCAAATTGTTCAGCGGACTTGCGGGCGTCCTTAGTGGCCTCTGCGACCATTCCCGGTTTGATCTCATCCAGCTTGGTGAATGTGTAGCTCATCCCGGAACCATCTTCGAGCACAACGCCGCGGCGGACCAGATCGAATTGCCGGGTGACAGCGGCCTGGGCCTTGTTGATATCATCGGTGCGCAGGCTGAGCCGCTGACGGATTGTATATTGGGGGATGCCGTTGTTGCTATATTGGTTCACATTGGCCCCGGTCGGTTTGAGGGCGTCCGCCTTGAAACCTAGTTCCTTGAAAAATGTGGTGATGGCATCGGTGTCGCGGTCGATATCGGTCTGCGCTCTCTGCAGGTCGTTGGATTGAGCGCTGTAGGCGATTGTCCACGTGGCAAGGTCGGCTGTGACCTCGCGCTCGGCAAGACCCCGCACGGTGACGCTTCGATCTGCCATTTTGGCACGCAGCAGGCCATCGCCCAATAAATAGCCTCCGATTATCAGGCCAATGGTCAATAAGCCGGCGCTCGCCAGCCAGACCTTGTTTTTGCTCTCGATAAATTTCTCGCTCATCGCTCTTTCCCTCCGTTCAAAAGCGGCTTAGGCTATTTCAAATGACGAGTTTCGACTTTGCGATATCTGCGATGAACCGTTTCTGAATAGAGATGAATGGAGATTATCTTTGACTATAGAATATCTGCACACCATGCTCAGGGTCAGCGATCCGGAAGCAACCGTTGCATTTTTCGGGCATCTGGGTCTGGAGGAAGTCCGCCGTTATGAGAGCGAAAAGGGTCGCTTCACGCTGATCTTTCTGGCCGGTCCGGGGCAGAAAAATGTCGCCGAAGTCGAACTGACCTATAACTGGCCACCGAAAGATGGGAGTCCGCACGAGCAATATGGTGGCGGTCGAAACTTCGGACATCTCGCTTATGCCGTCGATGACATTTACGCATTGTGTCAGACATTGACCGATGCCGGTGTGACGATCAACCGTCCGCCGCGTGATGGTCATATGGCTTTTGTGCGCTCGCCGGACAATATTTCTGTAGAGTTGCTGCAAAAGGGCGAAAATCTGCCGGTTCAGGAACCGTGGGCGAGCATGGAAAATATCGGCGAGTGGTAAGCGCCTGACGGCCTTTATACGGAAGCGGTCCCGGTCGGTTTAGCTGATTTGGTTGCCGAAATATCGATCCAGACAATTTGGTTGCGGCCATTATGCTTGGCGTCATACAGGCGCCGGTCAGCGGTCGCTATCACGCTCCGCAGAGTATCGGCGAGAAAAGGAAGTTTTCCCATACTCGGGCCCCTTTGACGTCATATGTATTATCGGAGCAATCAAAGGCTTTTCCGGGCTTCAATAATGTCGACACCGTAACATCCATCTCACTGCTTTGCGTACACAGATCATCCGACATCGGAGCCTCGGTAAGAGCGGGGGAGCAGAGGGACAAATAAGACAGAAACGCGACAAGCAAGCGCAAATGGCACCTCCTTTCCAAAAATCACTGCTGCAGAGACTTGCCAGATAAGGCCAAGCCCCTATTTTACGGTTAAGCATCGACAAGATTAAATTTGCGGCCTAATTTGCCGGCCATGCTAGAAATCATTCGAATTCCCGTATTGTCAGACAATTATATCTGGCTGGTCCATGAACCCCGGTCGCAGGAGACCATGGTCGTCGACCCGGCGGTGGCAGAACCGGTGCTGGCCGAAGCCGCAAAACGCGGCTGGACCATCACCCAGATCTGGAACACCCACTGGCACCCCGATCACACCGGCGGCAATGCGGCGATCAAGGAAGCCACCGGCTGCCAGATCACCGGCCCGGAAGCGGAACGGGAACGCATCCCGACCCTCGACACATTGGTCAACGAAGGCGACACGGTGAAACTCGGCGACGTGATTGCCAATGTCATCGACGTGCCGGCGCATACCGCTGGCCATATCGCTTTTCACATCCCTTCAGAAAATGTCGCTTTCGTCGGTGACACCTTGTTCGCCATGGGTTGTGGCCGGCTGTTCGAAGGCACCGCCGCGCAAATGTATGACAATATGCGCAAGCTGGAGGCGCTGCCGGACAGCACCAAAATTTACTGCGCCCATGAATATACACAGAGCAATGGCGAATATGCGCTGGTCGCCGAGCCGGACAATCTCGCCTTGCAAGAGCGGATGGCTGAGGTTCTCGTCATGCGCGAGCGGGGGGAGGCCACGGTTCCGACGACGATCAGGCTGGAGCGCGCCACCAACCCGTTCATGCGGGCAGATTCGGTTGCATCACTGGCCGCGCGGCGGCTGGAGAAAGATAATTTCTGAAGCAGCACCCGCGCTTCATTCCCGGTTCAGTGTGATTCCTGTTATATGCGTCCCCAATGGAGGACTGGAAACAGGAGACAGGTTATGAACAAACTGCTTTTCGCAATCCCGATCGCGATGTTGCTCGCCGCACCCGCTGTCAGCGGGGAGAAAGCCAAGCTCACCGAAAAACAGCAGACAGGGCTGGATATGCGCCTGAAAGGACGGACCGCAGGCGCGCCGGAATCCTGCATCAACCGCAACGATCAACGCGACCTGACGGTGATCAGCGACGACATTCTCATTT
>JABMNS010000055.1 GCA_013204445.1 Sphingomonadales bacterium | reverse complement strand
CGGAGACGGCGCGGATGAGGCGATGGCGGGCTATCGCCGTCATGTCTTTCACCATGCCGAAGAACGGGTGAGGGGGCTGTTGCCGCAATCCTTGCGGGGACCGACATTTGGCTGGCTGGGGTCCGTCTATCCCAAGGCCGACTGGGCGCCGCGTCCGTTTCGCGCCAAGTCCACCTTGCTGTCGCTGGCTCGCACCGGGCCGGAAGGCTATGCCGAAGCGGTCGTTGTGACCACGCCATCTGGACGACAGCAAATCTATTCGGACCGCATGCGCAGCGATCTGGGCGACTATCAGGCGGAACAGCGGATGATCGACCTGATGGAAGATGCACCGGCCCGCAACGGGCTGGATCAAGCGCAATATGCCGACATGAAAATGTGGCTGCCCGGCGATATATTGACCAAGGTGGACCGCACCAGCATGGCCGTCGGTCTGGAAGCGCGGGAGCCTTTGCTCGACTATCGGCTGATAGAATTTGCGGCGAAGCTGCCGACCAATTTGCGGGTGCACAGGGGGCAGGGTAAATATCTCCTGAAAAAATCCATGGAACAATATCTTTCTGACGACATTCTCTATCGGCCGAAAATGGGCTTTGTGACCCCGATTGCACAGTGGTTTCGGGGACCGCTAGCCGACACTGCCCGGGACATTGCCAGCGGCGGCAATCTGGCGCGAACCGGCTGGTTTGACAGCAAGGCAATGCGCAAGGTGGCGGACGACCATATCGCCGGGCGTTCCGACAACAGCCGATTGCTTTGGCAGCTGCTGATGCTCGACAAGAGCCTGCCGCGGCTATTCGGCCTCTGACGCAGCCGGATAGATGGCTTCGACAAAATAGAGACCATCGGGCGGGGCGTTAAAGCCTAGGGCATTGCGGTCTTTGGCCGCCAGCGCGTTTTTCAGATCCACTTTCGTCCATTTTCCGGTGCCGACCAGTTTCAGGCAACCGACGATCGAGCGGACCTGGTGATGCAGGAAGGAGCGGGCGGCAACCTCGACTTCGATTTCATCGCCAAAGCGGCTGACCGATATGCTGTCGAGCGTCTTGACCGGGCTTTGCGCCTGGCAGTGGACCGAGCGAAAGGTGGTGAAATCATGCTGGCCGATGAGCGCCTGGGCTGCATTGTGCATCGCTTCGGCATCGAGGCTGGGCGCTACTTGCCAGCTCAGCCCGCGATCAAAGGTCAGCGGTGCCCGGCGGTTGGTGATCTTGTAGAGATAGCGCCGTCCCTCGCAGGCAAAGCGGGCATGCCATTCCTCGTCGACAATGTCACAGGCCAGCACCGCAACCGGGTTGGGGCGCAGTCCTGCATTGATGCCCTCGCGGAGCCGGAACGGCGTCAGCTTCGTGTCCAGATCAAAATGCGCGCGCATCGCCAGCGCATGGACGCCGGCATCGGTTCTGCCCGCCGCGAACACCCGGACGGCCTGACCGGTGATCTTGTGGATCGCCTGTTCCACCGCCTGCTGGACGCTGGGGCCGTGATCCTGATGCTGCCAGCCCATGAACGGCCGGCCATCATATTCCAGGGTGAGGGCAAAACGGGTCATTGTAAGACGGTTCCGATCGGTATTTTTGTGCCGTTGAGGAAGGATTTGAGATCCATCGCCGGTTTGCCGGCTTTTTGAATGATTGTGGGCTGGATCGCCCCGGTGCCGCAGCCCATCAGCAATTGGTCGTCCAATATTGTGCCGGCCGACCCTGCCGCGCCGGTTACCTTCGCCTCAAGAATCCGGTATCGGTTGCCCTGATATTCGAAAAAGGCACCCGGCTGGGGATTATAGGCCCGGATCTGGCGTTCGACCTGTTCGGCAGACTGGCTGAAATCCAGCCGCGCTTCCTGTTTCTCGATTTTTTTAGCGTAAGTGGCCAGCTCATCATCCTGTGCTTCGGCGGTGTATTCTGTCGGCGATGCCAGATATTGCACCATCAGCTCTGCACCCGTCTCGGCCAATAATTCGGACAGTTCGCCAGCGGTTTTGCCGTCGGTGGGTATCGCGGCCTTGAGCAGCATCGGACCGGTGTCGAGACCGACTTCCATCTGCATGATTGTAATCCCGGTTTCTGTGTCGCCAGCCAATATCGCGCGCTGCACCGGTGCCGCACCACGCCAGCGAGGGAGCAGAGAGCCGTGGATATTCAGGCAACCCATTTTCGGTGCATCCAATACCGCCTGCGGGAGGATTAGGCCATAAGCAGCGACAATCGCGACATCCAGATCGAGCGCGGCAAAGGCCGCCTGTTCGGCTTCGCCCTTGAGCGAAACCGGTGTGCGCACTTCGATAGCAAGGTCCTCGGCCACGCGCTGCACCGGCGAGGGGGCAAGCTTTTTGCCTCGTCCGGCTGGCCGTGGTGGCTGGGAGTATGTTGAAACAATCTGATGCCCGGCTTCGTGCAGCGCCTTGAGCGCCGGTACGGCAAAATCGGGGGTTCCCATGAAGGCAATGCGCAGGGGTTTCTTGCCGGACGTCATAATTTATCTTTCCCAGTGTCACAAGGGTCACACCCCCTAATCCGCAAAATGATTTTCCGGATCAGCGAGATCGCGTTACAAAATTCTGCTTTTGCCTTCAAATATTTGATCGGTCCCTAGCATGAGCGGGATAATATCGATTCCGGTTCATGTGGGACAGGCATTTTCTGCTTGGCAGGTTTGTGCGGCTGCTCCTAATGACTAAGCCATGGCATCGCAAGAGATCGAAAATCTGGTTCAGGCCCTCGCCAAGCTCCCGGGCCTTGGTCCGCGTTCGGCGCGGCGGGCAGTCTTATATCTGCTGAAACGTCCGGAAACGGCGATGAAACCGATTCTGGCGGCGATGACAAAGGTCGATGAACGGCTAGTGACCTGCGGCATCTGCGGCAATGTTGACACCCAGGATCCCTGTCAGATATGCACCGACCCCCGCCGCGATGAAAAGGCGCTGTGCGTGGTTGAGGAGGTTTCCGATCTCTGGGCGCTGGATAAATCGCGGCTGTTTCCAGGGAAATTTCACGTGCTCGGTGGCAAATTGTCGGCGCTGGATGGAGTACGCCCCGAGGATATCGGGATAGACACATTGATCCGGCGGGTCGAGGCCGGCGGCATCGACGAGGTCGTGCTGGCGATGAACGCGACGCTCGAGGGCCAGGCCACCGCCCATTATATCGCCGAACGTCTGGAAAATTATCCGATAAGATTGAGTCAGTTGTCCCACGGCATACCGGTGGGCGGCGAGCTGGATTATCTGGACGAAGGCACATTGGCGCAGGCGCTGCGCTCCCGAAGGCCGATAAATAAAGATTGAGCAGTTTTTTGTCGGGCTTGCATGCCAGCGTTCAAAAAACTTGAACACCGTAATCCCTACCTGTCAAAATTCTTGAGAAGAGCAATAAAAATGGAGCGATTACGTGCCATTATCATTGACTTTTCATTCCTGCCAGATCGTTGGGGCCAATAGTGGCGATAAATCGCCTGCTCATTTTTTGTATCAAGCCCGGTAATATGCTGACAATAAAGCCACAGTTCGCAGAAAACTGACGCAATGAGCTAAGGTTATGATGACAAATATGAGCGGTCGGGCTATCACTATTAAGGATAAAAAGAAGGTTATAGGAGAGCTAGTTTTGAAACTAGCGCTGAATCTGTCTGCGTGCGCAATCGCACTTGCAGCAATTGCCACGGCCCCCGTCTACGCACAGACCCAATCCGATGCCGCTGACCAAGTTGGCGGAGCTGATGAAGGCGCCATCGATGATAATGTGATCGTAGTGACCGCCCAAGGCCGGGCGCAGGCGTTGTCCGATGTTCCTATTGCTGTCTCAGCGATCGGCGCCGAACAATTGCAGCAGAGCGGAACAAGCGACATTCGTGAATTGAACCAGCTTGCGCCTTCCTTGCTTGTGTCATCGACCGGCAACGAAGCCAACGGCTCTGCCCGTATTCGCGGCATCGGTACGGTTGGCGACAACCCCGGCCTGGAAAGCTCCGTGGCTGTGTTCATCGATGGTGTTTATCGTTCGCGCAGTGGCAATGCGCTCAGCGAACTCGGTCCGATTGACCGGATCGAGGTTCTGCGCGGACCGCAAGGAACCTTGGGCGGACGGAACTCTTCTGCCGGCATGATCAGCATCACCACTGCCGCGCCGGAATTCGTGTTTTCCGGACATGCCGCTGCAACATATGGCAATTATGACCAGCTTCGCCTAGAAGCCGGCATCAATGGCCCGCTGAGCGATACTATCGCTGCCCGGATCGATGGCGTTTATCTGAAGCGCGACGGTTTCTATACTGATGTAGTGAACGGGACCGACGTTAATAACAAAGACCGCTTTCTGGTTCGCGGACAGCTGTTGTTTGAACCCAATGAAACGCTGACGGTTCGCGTGATTGGTGATTATTCGAAGAAAGACGAATCCTGCTGCGCGGCGACCTTTGTTCAGCCGAGCTTTGCCCAGCAAGCACGTGTGAGCCCGGGGCTGAATCCTTTTGCGCTTCCGCTACCTGGTGCGCCCGCTCTGACTGACCCGGCCAACCCGATCATTCCCGTCTTGTTGGCTCTTGGTCAAAACAGCAACGCCCTTACCCAAGACACCTTCAACCGGGATATTTATGTCACTCCCGGCCGTTCCTATGCCGGCGAAACAGAGGACTTTGGTGGTTCTGTTGAGCTCAATGCCGAACTGGGCAACCTCAACCTGACGTCGATCACCGGCTATCGGGTGATATTCCAACTTCCAGGCCTCTGACACGGATTACACGCAGGTCGACATTCTCTATCGTGCTCCGAATGCAAATGCGGGTGCCCGGGAATTTAAAACCTTCACGCAGGAACTACGACTGCAGGGTGCGGCGTTCGACGACAAGCTGGACTGGTTGATCGGTGGTTTCTACGCGAATGAAAAGCTGGAAACCCGGGATAACATCCGCTTCGGTTCGCAATATGGTGCGTTCGCGCCATGCCGGATCGTCAATGCGGTCAATCCTGCCCTTGCGTCACCGACCAGCACAGGCTGTCTGAGCGCAGGCGGCCGGGCTGTATTGCAAGGCGCAAATGGCGGAGCTGGCGCATTTGGTGCCGCTACACCTTTGATTTTTGCCGGTCTGGATAATCTGGCTCAGATCAATGACAAGGGAACGGTGCTAGATACATATAATCAGAAGAGCGAAAATTTTGCTGTTTTCACCCACAATATTTTCCACATTACCGACAAACTCGATCTGACTCTGGGGCTGCGTTATACGAATGAAACCAAGGATTTTAACGCTGCCTTCACCAACGACAATACAATGTGTCCGACACAACGGGCATTGTTTACGCCTTTGCTCGGTGGCGGACTTGCTGGGTTGGCAGGCGGTCTGATTGGCCTGTCCTGTCAGGGCAATTCAACCTCCGAACTGGACGGCGTAACCTTGGCTGACAGCCGGAGCGAGAATGAATTTACCGGTACCGCCATATTGTCCTACAAACCAACCGACGATCTGCTGCTCTATGGTAGTTTCTCACGCGGTTATAAGGCTGGCGGTTTCAACCTTGACCGGTCTGCCTTGACCAGCTCTGCGCTGGCCAATCCGGCATTGGCAGGCGATACCGCCAATCTCCAATTTGACCAGGAGACAGTGGACGCATTCGAAATTGGCGGAAAATACTCAACCCGCGAATTTTCGCTGAGCGTTGCCGCTTTCCGTCAGCAGTTTGATAATTTCCAGCTGAATACGTTCAACGGTTCCGTTTTCCTGGTTCAGAATGTCAACGCGTGTAGCGATAATCTGAATGGTGCGGATAGCGATGCCAGCGGCGCAACCGGTGCCTGTACTCCGGATAATGTCAAATATGGCGTTGTCGCGCAGGGCATCGAACTGGAAGCGTCGATCAATCCGATCAGAGATGTCAATATCTCCATGGGCCTGACGTATACCGATACCAGCTATGAAAATGATCTGGTCGGCAATGATAGCGGCGCTGCCCTGGATCCGGCCTTGCGCCTGCTGCCAGGTGACAATCTGTCCAACGCATCTGAACTTACCGCTACGGCGTCATTCTCTTATACCCCGCCACTCGGAAATAGCGGACTGACCGGTCTATTCTATGTGAACGCTCGTACGACCAGCGATTATAATACTGGTTCGGATTTGCTTTATGGCAAGGAACAGGACGGGTTCACGCTGATAAATGCACGTATCGGTATCCGCGGTCCTGACGACAAATGGGCGATCGAAGGCTGGGCACAAAATGTGTTCAATGTCGATTATTCGCAGGTTGCGTTCAACACGCCATTTGTCGCATCGCAGCAGACCTATTCGGCTTTCCTTGCAGAACCAAGAACCTATGGCATCACCTTGCGTGGGCAGTTCTAAATCAAGCAATAGACTCTGATTACAAAAAGGCGTGCGGTTCACCAAATGGACCGCACGCCTTTTCATTTCCCCGTCATCGCTGAGCATTGGGTCGCCTGGTCTGGCTGTGGTGTTGCGTTACGGGCATTTTTGATAGCGGCTGGGCATTCAAGCCGGTCAGTAAACACTTTCCCACGCCGCTTGACGAATCCCGGCACAATCCCTAAATTTGCACCATGGCTATATTACCGATCCTCGAGGTGCCTGATCCGCGCCTGAAAATTGTGTCCGAACCCGTGACGGCGTTTGATGACGAACTGAAAATGCTGGTCAAGGACATGTTCGAAACCATGTATGACGCGCCGGGCATTGGTCTGGCCGCGATTCAGGTCGGCGTAGCCAAGCGAGTGCTGGTGATCGATCTCCAGGAACCCATGCCGCACGAGCATGAACATGGCGAACATTGCGACCACGATCATGGCGTGATCAACGATCCGCGCGTGTTTATCAATCCCGAGATACTGGATCCGTCAGAGGATCTGAACCTGTACAGCGAAGGCTGTCTGTCGGTGCCCGATCAATATGCCGATGTCGAGCGGCCCGCGGCGATCACCGCACGCTGGCAGGATGCAGACGGCAAGCAATATGAAGAGCAGATCGAAGGCCTGCTGGCGACCTGCCTGCAGCACGAGATGGACCATCTCGAAGGGATATTGTTCATCGACCATCTGTCGCGGCTGAAGCGGCAAATGGTGCTCAAGAAGCTTGCTAAGCTGCGCAAGGAACATGGGATCGCGGCTTAAGGCGCCGTAATTTAGTGTCTCACCTTGGGAGTAAACCCACCAGCTTCTAGCTGGTAGAAGGCTTCAGCCGTTATT
>JABMNS010000054.1 GCA_013204445.1 Sphingomonadales bacterium | reverse complement strand
GAAATTGATCTCTGGATCGATGATCGGAGAAAGTCCGAAAAGCGAAGGCGCAAGCCCGAACGGATCAGGCGGACGACGACCATCAGGTGACTGGACCAAGTGCGGGTTGGGAACCGAAGCGGAGAAGCGCAAGCGGACACGTGGAAAACCACTGACCATTAACGGATTTGGATCGGAAACCGGACGCTGAACAAGCGGCCACTTGACTCGCAAGAGGATAGTGGCCCCAACAGAGGCGCAGCGGGAGCTTATCTTCGGGTAAGCTCCCGTTTTTTTGTCCTACATGGCCGCTGCAATGAACCGTCTCCGAATCTTATGATTCATGCCCCCCTTTTTCGATGTCCAGTGATCACCATTACAGCGCGCGCGAAAAGACTCGGTTAACCAAGGGCTGCGGTATCAATCAGAAGAAGCATTTCACTCGATACGATCCGGTGCCGCATCAAGCCCTTTTGGGTATTCAGGAGAAGTTCGACGGCCATTGCGACCCGACCGTCGGACTTCTCTCCTGGCGTCCGATCAATTTGCCAAAGCCGGGCTTCGGCACCCCAGTCTGCGGCCTTTCCAGAGAAGCGGCTCCGTCTGCATGGCTGGCGCTTTTTTGGTCGGGCCTAAAATATTCCCGTCGCTGCCTTAAAAACTACTTGCTGTTCCTCTATTGCAATGTCGAAGTCGGTAAAACCGGTTGCGAACATCTCCCGGAGCCAGGCTGATCGACGGGTTCGATTACACTCAGGAATTTTATTGGTTTCGGCATCTATTCAAATGGGGGTAGTCTCGACTCAATAATTTCCAAATTCAGTAGCAGAGAATGATGTTCAAATCACAATTTTCACTTTTCGCTTTACTCGCGGCATCGATGACGCCGTTGGTCATGGCAAGTCCCGCCCAGGCACAAGAATCCGTGATGTCCAACAAGGACTGGTGGCCGCAAAGCCTTGATCTGGCGGCCCTTCGCCAGCATGAGGCGCAGTCCAATCCTTATGGTGCCGACTATGATTATGCCGCCGAATTCGCATCGCTCGATCTCGCTGCTGTCAAGGAGGACATCCGCAAGGTTTTGACCACTTCGCAGGATTGGTGGCCAGCCGATTATGGTCATTATGGTCCGTTCTTCATCCGCATGGCCTGGCATAGCGCCGGCACCTACCGCGTCGGTGACGGCCGCGGCGGCTCCGATGGCGGGGAACAACGGTTTGAACCACTGAATTCATGGCCCGACAATGTCAGCCTCGACAAGGCGCGCCGCCTAGTCTGGCCGATCAAGCAAAAATATGGCCGGAAATTGTCCTGGGGTGACCTGATGGTGCTCGCCGGCAATGTCTCGCTCGAGGATATGGGTTTCAAGACCATCGGCTTCGCCGGCGGCCGGGTCGATGCCTTCCAGCCCGACCTGGTATTCTGGGGCCCCGAAGCGAAGATGCTGGCCGACAATCGCCGCGACGGCAAAGGCAATCTCACCGGGCCGCTGGCGGCGACCCAAATGGGCCTGATTTATGTCAATCCGGAAGGTCCGAATGGCAATCATGATCCACTGGCTGCTGCTGCCGATATCCGCCGTGCCTTTGGCAATATGGCGATGAACGACGAGGAAACGCTGGCGCTGATCGCTGGTGGCCACACGTTCGGTAAAGCCCACGGTGCCCATAAACCCGAAGAATGTCTGGCTCCGGAACCGTCCGCTGCCGGCATCGAAAAACAGGGCCTGGGCTGGGAGAATAAATGCGGCAAGGGCAATGCAGAGGACACGATTTCCAGTGGTCTCGAAGGAGCATGGTCCGCCAATCCGATCGCCTTCACCTCGCAATATCTCGACAATCTGTTCGGTTTCGAATGGGTCAAGACCAAGAGTCCGGCTGGTGCCACCCAGTGGATTCCGAGCGATCCGGCTGCGGCGAACCTGGTTCCCGACGCCCATATCCCGGGCAAGACCCATGCGCCGATCATGTTCACCACCGATATTGCGGTCAAGGAAGATCCCGGATTTCGCAAGATTGCTGAACGCTGGCATAAAAATCCTGATGAATTCGCGGCGTCTTTCGCTCGCGCCTGGTTCAAGCTGACTCATCGTGATCTCGGTCCGTCGGCCCGCTATGTTGGCGCAGACGCGCCGAGCCAGACTTTTGTCTGGCAGGACCCGCTGCCCACCGCCAATTATGCCATGATCGGCGATGCCGATGTGGCCCAGCTCAAGTCGAAAATCCTGGCTTCCGGTCTGGCGACGCCCGAACTGGTGCGCACTGCCTGGGCTTCGGCTTCGACCTTCCGTGGCACCGATATGCGCGGCGGTGCCAATGGTGCGCGGCTGCGGCTGGCGCCGCAACGCGACTGGTCGGTCAATGACAAGGCGGAACTGACCAAGGTGCTCGGCAAGCTCGAAGCAATCCAGAAGGATTTCAACAAGAGCGCCACTGGCGGCAAGAAAGTCTCACT
>JABMNS010000006.1 GCA_013204445.1 Sphingomonadales bacterium | reverse complement strand
TAAACGAAGCGCTCTACCAACTGAGCTAATCGCCCCATGACAAGATGCATTCTGGCATCATTGAGGTCAGGCGAGCGCCACTGCCAAATCATGGCGCCTTTGGCAAGCCTATTTGCAATCCTGTGCTGACAAGATGACCTGCGACATATTTCTAATGCCAATCTGACATCATCATTTTCCCGTTAACCAGAACCCTAGCTAACTCCGCGATTCGCGAGTTATACCTTGTTATCCACAGAATATATTAACTATATTTCAATTACTTAAAGAGACATCTAAGGAAATCCAAGGCTTACCAATGTCAATTAAAATATTTCACTTTTTTTACAGCGTTCCTCTTGATCGACTCACGCTGAGGCGCTTAGTGATGAAGTTCGGGTGTTCGCCATGGCTGTCATGATGAGGCCTAATTTAAAAATAAAGATGATCGTTGAAAACATGTTTTCAGCATTGTACTGTTGCGCCTGATTGATTCCCATGGCTGGGTGCATTGAGGGCTGCTTAATTCAGGACTTCCGGTCATTTATCGGCGTTGCGGTCGCGCGCGCCAAACGGGGAAGATGACGGGGATGATCGTGAACAAAAGTTTGCAAAACCGGGGTGGCGGGCTGTCCGCAAACAGTCCTGTCGCTGTGGAGGCCATTATTTCAACTGATCTGGAAACTATCTGGCTCAAAATCTGTGCAGGCCTGCGCCGTGATTTGGGTGCACAAATTTTCGGCCAGTGGATCAAACCGATCAAACTCTCTGTTTTTGATTCGTACACGGGCATATTACATCTGGAACTCCCTTCGGAATTTGCTGCTACCTGGGTCCGTGATCGCTATGCCGACCGCTTGTTGCTCGCATGGAAAGCCCGTCATCCGGCGCTCAATGACCTCGCATTTCAGGCCCAGTCAGGGGCTGCCAAAATTGCTCAGGTTTCGCATGCCAATGGTGCGGCGGCACATAGCAAGTACAATGTTGTTCCCGAAAGCAAATTTCGTCTCGATCTTGATCCGCGGATGACCTTTGACCAATTTATCGCTGGCCATTCGAATGTTCTCGCGCTCAATGCAGCGCAGCGCACAGCGGCGACCGAAAAACCGCTTTTCAGCCCGCTCTATCTTCAATCTTCGACCGGTCAGGGCAAGACGCATTTGATGCACGCCATTGGTCATGCGTTTCGGGCAGAATTTCCCACCTCGACCATCATTTATATGTCGGCCGAGCGGTTCATGATCGAATTCGTATCGGCCATGCGCCGCAACGAGGGAATGGAATTCAAGGCATCGCTGCGCGAAGCGGATCTGCTGATGGTTGATGACATCCAGTTCATTGTTGGCAAAAACTCTACCCAGGAAGAATTTCTCCACACAGTCGATTCTCTGATCAGCCAAGGCAAACGCGTGGTCGTAGCCGCAGACCGTCCTCCGCAAGCCCTTGATGGCGTCGACCAGCGGCTGCTTTCCCGTCTATCGATGGGGCTGGTTGCCGATATCCAGTCCGCTGGACTTGAACTGCGCCGCGACATCCTCGAGCATCGCCTCGCTACCATGCCGCATCAGCATGTGTCGGAAGAGGTCGTCGATTTCCTCGCTCGCACGATCAGCCGCAATTTGCGCGAACTGGAGGGCGGCCTCAACAAGCTGCTCGCCTATGCCCAGCTGACCGGGCGCGAAATCAGCCGCGAACTAGCCGAAGAACAATTGTCCGACATATTGAGCGCCTGTCGCCGCCGGATCACGATCGATGAGATCCAGCGCACGGTGTGCGAGTTTTATCGGCTCGACCGGAACGAGATGTCATCCAAACGCCGCGCCCGCGCGGTCGCGCGCCCGCGGCAGGTTGCCATGTATCTGGCAAAGGTGATGACACCGCGCAGCTATCCTGAAATTGGCCGGAAATTTGGCGGCCGCGACCACAGTACGGTTATCCACGCGGTCAAACTGGTTGAGCATTTGCGCGGCGAAGACAGCGAAATGGACAATGATGTCCGGATGCTCCTTCGCCAGCTTGAAAGCTGAGAGCCACCGCGACTATTTTTTCTCGGGCGCGACCGAAATCCGGACCCGTTCGCCGCTGTTTCCCGGGAAATCGGTAAACATGGCTTCGACCAGATTTGGCACAAGATAGGTCAGATTCTTCGACCGCGACAGCGCCTCAGCCTTGCCTTCGAACAGGCGTTCTCCATCGACCGCACGGTCAATCTTCATATCCAGTTCCGTAGTGTACACGGTAAAGCTGCGGACACCGTCATAGCCGGAAAAGCCATGACCGCCGAACAGGAACGGATCGTTGAAGCCATAGAGATAGCGATGGCGTCCATAATATCCGCCGAATCGGCCAGAGGGATAAAAAGGGTCATAATCGGCGACCACTTTGTCCCGTCCCTTGTCGATATCATAATCCATGCTGACGATCAGCTCTGCCGCCGCAGGATCATCGCTGCGCCGATAGCCAAGATCAAGCATGCGCTGTTCGACCAGCGCTGCATATTGCCCAAACTCGAGCCCGCCGGACAGATCAGGATCAGCAGCAACAATGGCGAAGCTCTGGCCCGTGGTGTCAGGAAGCGCGACGAAACGCTGGACGTCGGCGCGAAACGGCGTGGCACAGGCGCCAAGAGTCAGAACGGCAAGCGGCGCGAACAGCGAAATCCCTTTTCGATTGAAGCCATACTTGGCGAAAATTGTCATGTTTCTTCCTTCAGATTACCCACCATCATGACTGGCATGATAGAGAAGCCGAGCTGAACCGACTTTGAACGACGACAGGTTGACGCCCTGAGACCGACTTGGACCCTTTCAGAACAACTGCACAAGGAAAAACGGGACCGTCAGCCGATCTCTGGAACGATATGCCGGCGCTCCGTTAGCCGAATCGGCTGAACCAGCAGCGAATCAGACGGTAATCACCCAAAAGAAAACCCGCCACAATCGGACGGGTTTTTCTTTGCAGTTCTGGGCGGCTGATTAAGCGGTTTGCAGCGCGGCAACCCGTTTTGTCAAACGGCTAAACTTCCGTGAAGCCGTATTCTTGTGATACAGGCCCTTGGTGACACCGCGCGCCAAATCAGGCTGTACGGCTTTAAGTGCTGCCGCTGCCACAGCTTTATCGCCAGACTCAACTGCTGCATCCACGGCCTTGATCTTGGTCCGGATCTGGCTCAGGCGATTTTTGTTAATCGCGGTGCGACGCGTGTTGCGACGGATACGTTTTTTTGCTTGCGGCGTATTAGCCATGGAAAACCCTCAAAATCTGAAATTAAATGCCGGGACGTTATGTACCGCTTCCGGCTCAAGACGGCGGGCAATAGCGTGACTCCCGATTCTCGTCAATAGCTTAGTGAACCGCTTATTTTTGACATTGAGAACAGTAGAAGGTCGACCGCCCGCTGTCGACTCGCCGCAGCACCGGCGCACCGCAATGGCACGCATCCCCTTCCCGACCGTAGACCCGCCAGTCCTTGGCGAAATAGCCTAGTTCGCCACCTGGTTGCACGAAATCGCGCAGGGAGGACCCGCCGGCGGCGATGGCCGCGATCAGAACCTGCTTGATCGCCACAACAAGCCGCTCATAGCGGGGCTTTGAGATCGCGCCGCCCTTCAGGCTCGGCGATATGCCAGCCATGTGCAGCGCTTCGCATACATAGATATTGCCGAGTCCCGCGACTGTGCGCTGGTCGAGCAGCAATTGCTTGATCGGGGCCTTGCGATCCTTGGTGGCAGCTTTCAGATAGCCACCGGTAAAATCGTCCCCCAGCGGCTCCGGCCCCATCAACACAAAAGGCTTATAGCTGACAAGATCCTCCACGCACACGATATCCAGCGATCCGAATCGACGGGGATCATTAAGCACCATGCGGTGACCGGCTTCGGTCTCTATGAGCAGATGGTCGTGTTTTTCCAGTTCCGCCGGATCGATTCGCCAGCGACCCGACATGCCAAGGTGGAAGATCATCACATCGCCGCGATCGGTTTCGATAAGTCCGTATTTGGCGCGCCTGCCAAGCGAGGTCACCACCGCCCCGGTCATCCGCTGTCGCAAATCGACTGGAATCGGCCAGCGCAGATCGGCGCGGCGTGGTTCAACCAGGGTGAGGCGCTGGCCTTCGAGCACCGGCCGCAATCCGGCGACGGTCGTTTCCACTTCGGGCAGCTCGGGCATGGCAGTCCTCATCCG
>JABMNS010000053.1 GCA_013204445.1 Sphingomonadales bacterium | reverse complement strand
GGCCAAGGTGACCGGCAACACACGGGTCATTTTCATCGCCAATCCCAATAATCCCACAGGCACCTTCTCCAGCCGCGAGGAAATCGCGCGTCTGCACGCCGCCCTGCCCAGCAATGTCCTGCTGGTACTAGATGCCGCCTACGCCGAATATATGGACGAAGGTCAGGATGACGGCGCGCTTGAACTGGCCAGCAGTGAGGCCAATGTGCTGGTCACGCGCACATTTTCCAAAATCCACGGGCTGGCTGCGGAACGGATCGGCTGGGGCTATGCCGATGCCGATATTATCGGCGCGATGAACCGAATCCGGCTGCCGTTCAATGTCACCACCGCAGGACAGGAAGCCGCTGTCGCCGCGCTCGCGTCGGAAGATTTTGTGACCCGTAGCCGCGAGCATAATGCCAAATGGCGGCAATGGCTGAGCGACGAGGTAAGCGCGCTCGGCAACCACGGCGTTAAAGTTGTGCCGAGCCATGCCAATTTCCTATTGGTCCTGTTCGAAGGCAAGGTCACCGCCGAACAGGCCAATGCGGCGCTGATTGACAAGGGCTATGCCGTGCGCTGGCTGCCTGGACAGGGGTTGGTCAACGGCCTGCGCATGACCATCGGCACCGAAGCCGAAACCCGCGGCCTGGCCCAGGCCTTGCGCGAAATATTGGCAGACGCCGGCTGATGCTGCCCTTTGCCAATATAGCGATTATCGGCATCGGGCTGATCGGCTCCTCTATTGCCCACGCGACGCGCGCGACCATGCCCTCTGCCCGGATCACCGGCTATGACAGCGATCCGGCGGTGAGGGCGCGGGTCATCGAACTGGGCTTTTGCGATGATGTCAGCGATACCGCCGGATCGGCGGTCACCGACGCCGATCTGGTAATCCTCTGCGTGCCGGTCGGCGTGATGGCGCAGGTTGCCGCCGATATCGCCGACGACCTGCCGGACGATGCCATTATCAGCGATGTTGGATCGTCCAAGGAAAGCGTGCTAGCCGCTCTGACCAAGGTCCTTGCCGGTGCCCGGATTATTCCGGCCCACCCTGTCGCCGGTACCGAAAATAGCGGCCCGGATGCCGGTTTTGCAACCCTGTTCCATGACCGCTGGTGCATCCTGACGCCGCCGGAGGGTGCAGAGGAAGGCGATATCGAGCGGGTGCAGGCATTCTGGCAAAAACTGGGCGCCAATGTCGAGATCATGGACGCCAAACATCATGATCTGGTGCTGGCGGTGACCAGCCATTTACCGCATCTGATCGCCTATACCATTGTCGGCACCGCGTCCGATCTGGAAGATGTGACCCGCGGCGAAGTGATCAAATATTCCGCCGGTGGTTTCCGCGATTTCACCCGGATTGCGGCCTCCGATCCAACCATGTGGCGGGATGTATTCCTGTCAAACAAGGAAGCGGTGCTGGAAATGCTCCAGCGCTTCTCCGAGGACCTCTCGGCGCTGCAACGCGCCATCCGCTGGGACAAGGGCGACGAGCTGTTCGACCTGTTTACAAAGACCCGCGCCATCCGCCGCCGGATCATCGAAGAGGGCCAGGACGATGCCGCGCCCGATTTCGGCCGTACGCACGACTAATCGCGTGGTTATCAGATCAACGCATTCCATGTGGCTAGAGAAGGCGCGCAAGGGCTAGCAAGCGCGGCGGCGAGGCACCGGCGCGCAAGCGCAGAGCATGATGCACCATAGTCATGGCAATAGTTTATCAGAAGCGGCATGCTGCATGGAAGAAAGGGTTTGGAGGATGATCGGAGAGGATCAGGATGATGGGGCTCCCGATTCCGGGAGGACGCACAACTGAACCAGCGCGAGTAAATCAGGGCTAGCTCGCTCCGCCAGATTACAGAAGCAGTCGTAAACACTGGAATATACAATATGAAAAATTCCGGTATCCTCTAACAAAATTCCCACCCGTGACAATCGGCTGGGAAAGATTGAGGGAGTTTGAATTTGGCCGAAGCTACAGCGATCAGCGTGTCGGATAACGCGCATGGCGGAGCCCCGGAAACGGGTTATGGCAGCAAAAGTTACCGGAAATATATTCTCGGAATTTTGCTCACGGTCTATATTTTCAATTTCATCGATCGCACGATCATCAACATATTGACCGAGCCGATCAAGGAAAGCTTTGGGGTTGAAGATTGGCAAATGGGGCTGCTTGGCGGCCCGGCTTTTGCGATTCTTTATACATTTGTCGGCATCCCGATTGCGCGCTTCTCCGAGAAACACCACCGGGTGTGGATCATTGCCGGATCGGTGGCTTTATGGAGCCTGATGACGGTATTATGCGGCTTTGCCACCAGCTTTATCGCCCTGTTCATTTTCCGTATCGGGGTCAGCATTGGTGAAGCGGGTTGTTCGCCGCCGGCCAATTCGATCATCGCCGATTATTTTGTTCCCAAGGAACGCTCGACCGCGGTCTCGGTCTACGCGATGGGAATCCCGCTCGGCGGCATGGTCGCCTATGTTTTTGGTGGTTTCATTGTCGGAAGCCTTGATGGCCCCACATTGGCCGCGATGTTCAACAGCTGGAACTGGACCTGGGCGGCCAATGCCCTGGATTGGCAAAATATCGAGGGATGGCGCGTTGCGTTCGTGGTTGTCGGCGTACCGGGCATCATTGTCGCGATAATAGTGAAAATGACGGTCAAAGAACCGCCGCGCGGCTATACCGACCCAATGGAAATGCAGAATAAGGAGCAAGTCGGTTTTCGCGAAGTATTGAAGATCCTGTCCGAAAAACCGGCCTATTGGCACGTCACCATGGGCGTCACCATTGCCTCCTTCGTCAACTACGGCGTTGGCCAGTTTTTCGTGTCATTCCTGATCCGCACCCATGAACTGTCGCTGTTTGACGCATCGGTAAAATTCGCATTGGCATTGGCGATCATGGCATCGATCGGGACCTATATGTCGGGCTATCTGGCGGACAAATATGCGGAACGGTTTCCCAAGGCATTGGCCTTGATACCGATGTTTGCGCTGCTTGGCGTGATACCGATGCATGTGGTCGGCTATCTGGCGGATTCCCTGTGGCTCGCGATCCCGCTGATGATGGTCGGCCAGATGCTGCTCTATACCTATCTATGTCCGCTCTACGCCGTGCCCAGCGGCGTGGTCGACAGCCGGATGAGAGCCACGGCGGTCGCCGTCACCTTGTTCATCGTCAACCTGCTCGGCTATGGCCTCGGGCCGCCGTTGATCGGCGGGCTATCGACGATATTGAATGCGACATTCCTGTCGGGACTGGATCCGGCGCTGACGCTGGAGGCGTGCAAGGCCAGCGACCTCGGCGTGGCTGCTCAAGCCACCTGTAGTTCGGCCAATGCCGACGGGCTGCAATGGTCGATGGTCCTGTTCAAATGTCTCTATATATGGGCTGTTTTCCACTTCTATATGGCCAGCCGAACCATTCAGCACGACATGGGACGCTGATGTCAGGATCAATGGATTCAAGGTGAGGGTTTGCTGAGTGCCGTAAATAGCTGACCACCCGATCCCGGCCCGGCTTGCATGGGTTGTTGGCGAAGCGGGAAAAAGCAATTTCTGAAGCCGGGCCTGCGCCTGGCCCAAGTCTGCAAAAATGCGGCGGCGACTAATCGTTCAGCATATTGATCGCCGCGTGCACCCGGTCGCGAATATCATCGCGGCCGAGGCCTGGTTCGATCTCCGGCTGCACCTCATAGGTAATCACGCCGCATTTCTGCACAAATGTGTCCCGGGGCGACAATATCCCGCTGTTCAGGGCTACCGGCACCAGGGGTATACCCATTAGCTTGTAGATGCCCGCAAATCCCGTCTGCAGTTCGGGGCGCTCGCCATGATGGGCGCGGCTGCCTTCAGCAAAGATCACGATCGGGCGGCCTTCGGCAACCGCCTTTTTTGCTTGCTTGATGATCTGGCGCATCGCTGCACCCCCGCCGTCGCGGTCGATGCCCAGCAAGCCATGTTTCGTGGCGACCCAGCCCCATAGAGGAATGACCAGGAGCTCTTTCTTAGCGATGACCACCGGCTTGTCAAAATGCCTGAGCAGATCGATCGTTTCAAACATGCTTTCATGCTTGAACACATAGAGCAACGGCTCGTTGCGGATCTCGCCCTTGACCTCAACCCTTATGCCCAGAATGAGGCGAGCGCACAGATAGTGATAGCGGCTCCAATATTGCGCCATGTAATATACGGTCTTCGGCCGGAAATAAGCGCCGAGAAACGTGGCAATGATGATCGGGACCGAACCGATATAGAAAACCGCCATGAAGACCAGCGAACGGGTGAAAGCCAGCATCTCAGACACCTGCCAAAGCGGCCAGACGGCGCATCAGATATTTATTATATTCCTTGAACAACGTGCCCAGCGCCGGTTGAGTCTGCACCGCGTCGGACACGATGCGGACATCCGGCGGCATCGCTCGTTCCAATTCCAGCCGGGCCCGCCGCATATGCCAGTCAGAGGTCACCAGACGCACTGACTTGTCGCCCCGTCTCGCCGCCCAGCGGGCTATTTCCAGGGCGTTGGAGCGCGTGTCCACCGCCTGAAACCCAAGATCAATACAGCAATCGAACAAAGCATCTGGCCGGCCATATTCGGCGGCGAGCTCGGCCGGCTTCACATCCCGGTCGACACCGGAGATCAGCAGGCGCCCTGCGGTCTTTGCCGCGACAAGATCGAGCGCCCGGTCGATCCGGCCGGCCCCTCCGGTCAGCACGACGACAGAACCGGTATGGGTGTCATCGACCGCCGGACGCGGCAAATCGATGGCGAACCAGGCAAAGCCGATGACCCACAACAGGATCAGGAAAGAGAAGAAACGCAAAATCATCAAACGTGGTTACAATATCTTTTTCAAGGCGCCTAGAACCGTCAATCTGGCGGTTACCATGGCAAGGAACATTCCCAATATCGGAATCGCGGCAATTATCAACCAGCTCCACCAGTCGAGCCTGACCGATTGCACCAGGCCGGAACCAAGGGCGGTCAATTGAACGCTGATCAGCCAGATGATCGCGGTTCCGCCGACCAGTCCAATCAATCCGCCGAGCAGCGCATCAAGCGCAATGCGCCGCTGGAACAATCGGCTGATTTGCTGGTCCGTGCCGCCGAGCAAATGCACGACAGCGATGGTTTCGGTGTGGGTATTGAGCGCCGATCGCGCCGAAATGATGACCGCGGCACCGGTCGCCAGTGCAAGCAGGCAAACCAGGCCAAGGGCAATCCACTGAAAGGACCGCACCAGCGATATTACCGGTGCAATATAGCCGCTGCTGGGCTCGACGCGGGATCCCGGCGCGATCGGTTGCAGCACGCTTCGGAGCGATTGATATTCTGCTTGGGTGGCCACGCGCACCAGTTTCAGGTCGATCAGCGCGGGGAGTGGAATATCGTCGGCCAGATCCTGCGTACCCAGCCAGGGCTCGATCAGAGCCTCGATCTCCTCGGGCGGCAATAGCCGGACCTCTTCGATCAGCGGCATGGCGCGCAATCGCTCGGCAGCGGCTGCGGCCTGACGGCCCCGGATTTCCGGATTGGCTTCAATAATCTGCACCGTAGCCCGGCTCGACAATTCATCCGACACATCGCCGATCGCCCGGTTCATCGCCAGTCCGGCCGCAGCTGCGAGCACAGTGAGGAAAATCATGATCGCTATCACCCAGGGCATCGGCCCGGACAAGCGGCCCTCAGGTATCAGGCGACGGTCATAAGCAGGAATGGCAAAAAATTTGAACATGTTGCCTGCGGCCTACTGCAACTGGTCTTTGGAAAGCGGCGGAAAGCGCAGCGATCCGGTCGGATCGGCGAGCATGCCCTTTTCCAGCCGCATCATCTGGGCGCCGGGGATTTTGCTGAGCAAATGGATGTCATGGGTCGCCACAACGATTGTGGTGCCGAGCGTATTGAGCGCCTCGAACAATTGCAGCAGCCTCATCGCCATTTCGGGATCGACATTGCCGGTCGGTTCGTCGGCTACCAATATTTCCGGCCGGCCAATCACCGCCCGGGCAATTGCCACGCGCTGTTGTTCCCCGCCCGAAAGCGTCGCCGGCCGGGCAGAGGCCCGGTCGCCGAGGCCAACCCATTCGAGCATTTCCGTGACCGGTATCTCCAGATCTTTTTCGCGAACCCCGGCAACCCGGAGCGGCAGGGCGATATTGTCAAACGCCGACAGATGGGGGACGAGACGGAAATCCTGAAAGACCACACCAATCCGGCGACGAAAACCGGGCAGGCGTTCGCGCGGCATGGTCACAGCATCTTCGCCAAACAGCCGGATGACCCCGCGACTGGGCCGCTGTGACAAATAGAGCAATTTGAGCAGCGAGGTTTTCCCTGCGCCCGAGGCACCGGTGAGAAAATAGAAGCTGCCGGGAAACAGGGTGAAATTGAGATCGGCCAGTGTTTCTGTGCCAGCACCGTAGCGCAGACCGACATTTTCAAAGCGAACAATTTCGTCCATTATGCTCTACATTCCAATATCGCGGCGAAATATTGCCCGGCCCGGCATCCAATAGGCCGGGAAGGCCCTCCAAATCAACTGCGCTGTCAGCCAGCAACAATCGATTTGGCAGGAAATCGCGTAAAAACCCGCTTCGGTCTCAAATCGATCAAGCAGCCACTTGCAGTTTATCGCCATGGCGTGTTTAGAGGGTCGTCATGATTTTGAATTGCCCGGCTTGCCAAACCCGTTATCTCGTGCCCGACAGCGCCATTGGGCACAATGGCCGTTCGGTGCGCTGCGCGTCCTGTCGCCATAGCTGGTTTCAGGAAGCGGCCATTCCGGAAAAGAAGCTGGTCGAAGTAGGGGCTTCTTGGCAAGCATCGACGGTCACCGAAGCTGAACCGGTTCCTGATCAGAACAGGGTGCCAACATCCCCTGCCTCTCCGATCACGCGCTCGGCGCCACCGATTTCGATCACCCCGGACTATGCCTCAGGCGAAAGCAGTTTCGCGCACGAGCCCCCGTTCAAGCCGCGCCACAATCCGGCAAAACTTTGGACCATGGCCGCGATTGCTTTTGCCGCGCTGGTGCTGGCTGCGGGCGCCGCCCTCTATTATTTCGGTCCGCCGCAATGGATTTCCGACTATGAATTTGCCTCGGTCGAGGCAACCCCTCTGCTCATCGAACTGAGCCAGAAACAGGACCGCCGGACCCTGCCCGACGGCACCGAATATTTTGCCGCGAGCGGAACGATCATCAATCCGACGACGAATGACGAGGCGATCCCGCCGATGCTGGTGATCCTGCGCGATGCCAGCGGCCGAATTGTGTTCAGCTGGAAAATGAAAGCCCCAGCGCAATCGCTCGCCCCGGGAGCAAAAATAAATTTCAATGAGGCCAAGCTCGACGTGCCACGCGGCGCCAACCAGCTGGAAGTCGGATGGGCTGACCAAAGCAGGGAATGACCGCGTAGTTCGGGGGATCAGTAAAATTCCTGCCGCTGGATGGCCTGGCCCTCAGCGCTTTCAATCTCGGCTGTCGAACGGATCTGGGCAATCTGGAATATAATGCGGCCATCCTAAGCGGCTGGTGCGCCGCGCCGATCGACCGGCGCTCCGAAATCTATCGCTTCGCCGCGCAATATCCTGACGCCCGCCATCGCCTGCACACGCGACAAGCTGCAAGGCGCGTCGATTGCAGGCCGGTGTGGCGATGGTAAAGCTGGCTTCGGTCAGCCCGGGCAAGGGCTATAGAGGGTTAACAGCTTCATTTACCGACACTTTCAACGGTGCAACGGGTGCGGTGGCGGATAATGTGCGTTTGCGGAACAAAATCGGCATGCCGGTTGATCGGCAAGCCGGACGGCAACGAATATCTGTTGCGGCTGGGGACCCCCTTTGCTAATGGCACGCGCCTACCCGGGACATAGTCGTCCCAAGCTAGAGACAGTGCGGTCGTGGCGGAATTGGTAGACGCGCAGCGTTGAGGTCGCTGTGGGATTAATAT
>JABMNS010000052.1 GCA_013204445.1 Sphingomonadales bacterium | reverse complement strand
GTCCAGGCCCATCCAAAATGGCGCCTGTCGTTACAGAATCACAAGATTATCGGCCTGGCCTGATATTTTATTCTTCGGTCGAGTCGGTCTCATCCTCGGACGCCGCCTCTGTTTTTTTGTCCGCCGTATCGTCCGTTTCAGCGCCGGTAGCGTCGACTTCCTTGATCGTATCGACATCGACCATGTCATCGCTGATCGTGCCATCAATGACATCAACATCGTCCATCTGGGTTTCGGTAACCTCACCGGCATCCGGCGCGTCGTTGCCGGAACAGGCAGAAATCGTCAGGGCTACCGCTGCGGCAGCGGCAATTCTCGTAAATTTGAGCATGATCTTGTCCTCTCATCTTCGATGGGTAGCTTGGGTTTCATAGCCTGCAATCAGTCCTGATCAATCGCCTTCAGGAAATCGCCAACCGTTCTTTGCAACGCCTCGTCAAACTCCTGAAGCGTTATTGCGATCCCCAGTTGGGCTAGGCTGGTCACGGGATATTCGCTGATCCCGCAGGGGATGATCCCGCCAAAATGGCTGAGATCGGGATCAATATTGACCGAGAAGCCGTGCATCGTCACCCATTTGCGGATGCGGATCCCGATTGCGCCAATCTTGGCTTCCTGCCCGTCCGGGGTATCGCACCAGATGCCGACGCGGCCTTCCACCGCCCGGGCTGCGACGCCAAAGTCGGCCAGCGCCGCAATCACCCAGTCCTCCAGTGCATGGACAAAACCGCGCACATCCGCGTTGCGTTGTTTCAGGTCGAGAATGATATAGCCAACCCGCTGACCCGGGCCATGATAGGTATGCCGGCCACCACGGCCCGTATCGTAGACAGGGAAGGCCTGGCTGAGCAGCTCCGACGGATCCGAGCTGGTGCCAGCGGTATAAAGTGGCGGATGCTCGAGCAGCCAGATCAGCTCCTTTGCATGCCCGGCTCGAATCGCGGCGTTGCGCTGTTCCATCTCAGCGAGCGCTTCCGGATAGTCGACCTTTTCGGACGAAATGCGCCATTCAATGTCATTGGGTCCATTCATAGAAATTTCGTGCACTTTTGCTGGCCGGGTGGCAAGGGCTGGCTATCGAGAAATGGATCCGGGAACGAAAACATGAAGCTGAACTATATGCAATGCTGGAATGGTGCGATGGCCCTGCTCGGCGCGCATAAAGAGGCAATAATTGCTATTGCAGGCGTTTTTCTCTTTTTGCCTACCTTATTGTTCGCGCAATATGTCGCTCAACCCGTTTTCACTGGCGATGAAGATATGAATGCGCTTGTTGCCATTTATTCGGCCTATTTCAACGAGAATGCCTTGCCAATCATGGCATCAAATCTGATCATCAGTTTTGGCGGTCTTTCAATTTATTTTTCGCTTGCGCCGTCGCGCAACAGCACCGTCGCAGAAGACCTGGCCTCCGCTCTAAAAGTCTTTGTGATCTATCTGATCGCCAATCTTCTGACCGGTTTGGTGACCTTGCCGGGGTTCATCCTGTTCATCATTCCCGGCCTGTATCTGACTGCTCGGCTCATTCTGGTGCCTGCGTTGATCGCCGACCAGGGGGAGCGCAATCCGATAGAATTGCTCAAGCGAAGCTGGTCGTTGACGAAGAATAATGGTTTCTCCATCTTGTTTTTAGTTCTGATCATTGTGGTGGTCGGGACGATTGCCATTGGTGCCCTGGAAGCGGTCACTGGCGTCATTGCCAGTCTGGCTACAGGTGGCAGTGGTTGGCCATTTGTCGAAAACCTCGTGGCTTCGCTGACCGGGACGGTTTTCCAGCTCGTGCTCAGCGTCGTGATCATGTCCCTCTATATCGAACTGACCGGCAAGAAAGTCGACGTCGACGAAGTATTCAACTGAATATAGGCACATGCGGAGCGGCAGTTTTCGGCAAATGGCCGGTCAGGCGCGGATCCTGCATCATGCCCGTTTCCTGTTTGAAAATGCGGAACCCGCAGCGCTGGTAAAAGGGCAGCGCGCGCGGCGAATCCTGTGTGCAGGTGTGTAGCCAGACGCGCCCGATGCCGTCTCGCCACGCCTGTTCCAGCGCCTGTTTCATCATCCAGCGGCCTTGGCCTCTGCCATTCTGCTCGGGAATCAGTCCGAAAAAGGCAATTTCGCACTGGCCGGGTTCTCGAAAATCCAGTTCGATAAAACCGACAGGCTCTTCGCCATCGCGGATAATCGAAATTTCAACCGCCGGATCAAGAAGGATGGCTTTGAGTTCCTCGTGCTCCATCAATAGCCGTGATATCCACAGCCACGGCTCCCCGACCCTCCGAAACAGCGCGCAATATTCCTCAACCGCAGGATTTGGCCAGCTTCCCAAACCAAGGCTGGAATTGGTCGCTGGTAGAGCCGGTTTTTCCAGCATCTCCAGATGGGTCACGATCGTCGCAACATGCCCCTTGGGAACACCCTTAAGCTGTTCCGTCATATCATTTAGGTCCATTTGGCTTCGGGCGGCAGACTCATCAATATAGCGTCGACATTGCCACCGGTCTTGAGACCGAAAGTCGTGCCCCGGTCATAGACCAGATTAAACTCTGCGTAGCGGCCACGCCATTCCAGCTGTTGCTGTTTTTCTTCTGCGCTCCATTCCATTGCCATCCGTTTGCGCACCAGTTTCGGAAATATGTCGAGAAAAGCCCGCCCCACATCCTGCGTGAAGGCAAAATGACGATCAAAGTCCGATTCATTGTTTAGTTCGATATGGTCATAGAATATCCCGCCGACGCCGCGGTGCACCTGGCGGTGAGGAATGTAGAAATAGTCATCCGCCCATTTCTTGAAACGGGGATAATATTCCGGATTATGCGGTGCGCAGGCCGAGCGGAATCGGGCGTGAAACTCTTCGGTATCTTCGTCATAGACGATTGCCGGATTAAGATCGGCGCCGCCGCCAAACCAGCGTTTGGTCGTGCACAGGAAACGCGTATTCATATGCACGGCGGGCACATGCGGGTTGGCCATGTGCGCAACCAGACTGATGCCGGTGGCAAAAAATCGCGGATCTTCTTCCGCGCCGTTGATCTGGGCTTGAAATTCTTCGCTGAATGAGCCGTCAACGGTGGAAATATTCACGCCGACTTTCTCAAAAACCTTGCCTTTCATAAGGCCTTGGATGCCACCGCCACCAAGGCTGCCATCCGGATTCTCGCGATCCCAGGGAAGATATTCGAAGGTCGCATCGTTACCCGCCTCCGATTCAATTTTCTCAAACTCCGCACATATCTCGTCACGCAGTTCCTTGAACCACATTTGGGTCGTGCGCTGCTGGTCATCTAATTGTGTCGTCATTCCGGAAATTGTCCTGTTTGTCTGAGTGATTCCCCCAAAGCCATGCCAGCCGAAACCGCCAGATTCAAGCTACGCATGCCAGGTTTCATCGGGATCGTGATTCGACCATCGCATTGGTCATGTATAGTAAGGGGAACTCCTGATCCCTCAGATCCAAACAATAGAATATCATTTCTTCGATATCCGAATCCATAATAGGGCACATCCGCCTTGCTCGAAAGCAGGATAACCCTTGCTGCAAGGGAATCAACGGTTTTACGGAACGCATCCCAGTCAGTATGTCTGGTATATCGAACATGCTCGAAATAATCCATTCCGGCACGTTTCAGACTGCGATCGCTGAACGGAAATCCACAAGGTTCTATGATATCAACTGGTACGTCTAGACATGCGCAAGTCCTTAAAATTGTGCCTAAATTTCCCGCAATCTCGGGTTGATATAATGCTATCCTCATGGGCCGCTCACCATGACCGAGAAGTGAATGTTAGGTCAATCGAAAATTCCCTGTTGGCAAACCCTATCCTTCGCGGCTATCAGGCGCGCAGTTCACTGCCTGTTCAAACCGCTTTTAAGCAGCATCGAACATTCGGGCAGTCGGGGATCATAACTAATCTATAGGGCTTGTTTGCATGGCAACGGTTGAAACAGCTGAAACGGCAGTCGCAGAAGAAGGCGGCGTTCGCCGCAGGGACTTTATCAATATAGCAGCGGTGAGTTTCGCTGGTGCCGGGGCGGTCGCGACCGTTTTTCCGTTGGTAAATCAGATGAACCCAAGCGCGGACGTTCTCGCTATGGCATCGATTGAAGTCGATATTTCGGCGATAGAATCGGGTCAGTCGATCAAGACCAGCTGGCGCAAACAACCAATATTCATCCGCAATCTGACAGAAACAGAAATCGCCGAAGCCAATGCGGTGGATATTGCAGATTTACGCGATCCCGCAACGCTGGCCGAACGGACAACCGCCGGCAAAGAAAACTGGCTGATCACTCTAGGCG
>JABMNS010000051.1 GCA_013204445.1 Sphingomonadales bacterium | reverse complement strand
GTGGCCTTCGATCTCGCCACCCATCGCGGTTATGACAGCGACCATCCGCGCGTGGTCGGTGATGTCGGCAAGGCTGGGGTCGCGATCGACAGTATCGAGGATATGAAGATCCTGTTCGACCAGATTCCACTAGACGAAATGTCGGTGTCGATGACGATGAACGGCGCCGTGATCCCATGCCTCGCGTTTTATATCGTTGCAGCAGAAGAGCAGGGGGTTTCTCAGGATAAACTCTCTGGCACCATTCAGAATGATATTCTCAAAGAGTTCATGGTCCGCAACACCTATATCTATCCGCCAGCACCTTCGATGCGGATCATTTCCGACATTATCGGGTACACGTCCGAGCATATGCCTAAGTTCAACAGCATTTCGATCAGCGGATATCATATGCACGAAGCGGGCGCGACTGCGGTGCAAGAGCTTGCATTCACCATTGCGGATGGCCGCGAATATGCCAAACAGGCCATGGCAACCGGCCTGGATATTGATGCATTTGCAGGGCGTTTGAGCTTCTTCTTCGGAATCGGCATGAACTTCTTCATGGAAGTTTCCAAGCTCCGCGCCGCGCGGACATTATGGTATCGCGTGATGGACGAGCTGGGGGCGAATGAAGAGCGTTCCAAAATGCTGCGCACCCATTGCCAGACCTCTGGTGTTTCGCTGACCGAGCAGGATCCTTACAATAACGTCATCCGGACCACGATCGAAGCGATGGCCGCGACGTTGGGCGGAACCCAGTCGCTCCACACTAACGCGCTCGATGAAGCCATTGCACTCCCCACAGATTTTTCAGCCCGAATCGCCCGAAACACCCAGATCGTGCTGCAGGAAGAGTCTGGCATTACCAAGGTAGTCGATCCGCTCGGCGGCAGCTATTATGTCGAGGCGCTAACCGACGAACTGGTCGAGAAAGCCTGGGAGATTATCGAACGCGTCGATGCCGAAGGCGGTATGGCCAAGGCGGTCGCCGATGGCTGGCCCAAGGCGATGATCGAGGAAGCCGCTGCTGGCCGGCAAGCGGCCGTCGACAAGGGCGATGCCGTAATCGTCGGTGTCAACAAATATCGCCTGGCCGAAGAAGCCCCAATGGAAACGCTGGATATCGACAATGCGAAGGTCCGTCAGGGGCAGATTGCACGACTCGAAAAAATGCGAGAAGAACGCGACGAGGCGGCCTGTCAGACTGCTCTTAAAGCCTTGACCGCTGGTGCAAAATCCGACGGTAATGTGCTGGCACTCGCCGTCGATGCCGCGCGCAAGCGGGCTTCGCTCGGTGAAATTTCCGACGCCATGGAAGTGGTATTTGGCCGCTACGAAACCCGCCCGACGCCGGTTAAAGGCATTTATGGCAAGGCTTATGAAGGCGATGCCCGCTATGCCATGGTCGTCGAAGGCGTTGATGCGGTGTCCCAGAGACTGGGACGCAAACCCAAAATCCTTGTCGCAAAAATGGGGCAGGACGGCCATGATCGCGGCGCCAATGTCGTATCCAGCGCCTTTACCGACATGGGCTTTGACGTAATTTCCGGTCCCTTGTTCCAAACGCCCGGAGAAACCCGCGATCTCGCTTTGGCGGAGAATGTCGACGCGGTTGGTGCGTCGAGCCTTGCGGCGGGCCACAAGACGCTGATCCCCGAATTGATCAACCTGCTGAAAGAGTCTGGGCGCGGTGATATCAAGATTTTCGCCGGCGGCGTTATCCCGGCAAAGGATTATGAATTTCTGCGGAAAAGCGGTGTCGTCGGAATCTATGGACCGGGCAGCAATATTGTGGAATGTGCGGCTGATATTTTGAGATTGCTGGGCCATAATATGCCGCCCGAAGAGGAAGCTGCAGAATGACGATATTGATAAAGACAGAAGAAATTGGCGTGCGCAACAACTGGACCCGGGAAGAAATAACGGCGCTGTTCGACTTGCCGTTCGACGATCTGGTTTTTCAGGCCGCGACCATCCACCGTTCGAACCACAAAGCGGGACAGGTGCAACTCTCAACCCTGCTATCGATCAAGACCGGCGGTTGCCCAGAAGATTGCGGCTATTGCAACCAGTCGGCTGGCGCGAAATCCGGTCTAAAGGCAGAGAAACTGCTTGATGTTCGCACAGTTCTGCAATCCGCGGCGCAGGCAAAGGATCGCGGTTCATCGCGGTTCTGCATGGGCGCGGCCTGGCGCAATCCAAAGGACCGCGACATGCCAGCGATTATCGAAATGGTGCAAGGCGTCCGCCAGATGGGAATGGAAACCTGCATGACATTGGGCATGCTGACTGAAGAACAATCCGAAATGCTGAGCGAAGCGGGGCTGGATTATTATAATCATAATATCGATACCTCGCCCGAACATTATGAGAAGGTGATTACCACCCGGACCTTTGGTGACCGGCTCGAAACGCTAGAGAATGTAAGGAACAGCGGCATCAACGTCTGTTCCGGCGGCATCGTCGGCATGGGTGAAACCCGCGCAGACCGGGTTGGCTTTGTCCATGCTTTAGCGACCTTGCCGAGGCATCCGGAGAGCGTACCAGTCAACGCCTTGGTCCCGATCAAGGGCACCGTGCTTGGCGACATGCTCGCCGACACCCCTCTTGCTAAAATCGACGATATCGAATTTGTCCGCACGATTGCGGTGGCACGGATCACCATGCCCACATCGATGGTGCGCCTCTCAGCTGGCCGGGAAAGCATGTCGGAAAGCACGCAGGCTTTGTGTTTTCTGGCTGGCGCCAACAGTATCTTTACCGGCGACAAGCTGCTCACCACCGGCAATGCGGGTGACGACGCGGATGAGACGTTATTTGCAAAACTGGGGCTGGTTCCAATGGAAGCCGAGCCGAGGGAAATTGAACTAGAGGCAGCCGAATAAACTATGTTCAAGAAAATCCTAATTGCCAACCGCGGCGAAATCGCTTGCCGGGTCATCCGCACAGCCCAGAAAATGGGTATCAAGACGGTCGCTGTTTATTCCGACGCTGATGCGCGCAGTCCCCATGTCAAAATGGCGGATGAGGCTGTCCATATTGGACCTTCGCCTGCTGGTGAATCCTATCTGATCGCGGACAAGATCATAGCGGCCTGCAAGGCAACCGGCGCAGAGGCGGTGCATCCGGGCTATGGTTTTCTGTCCGAACGCACCAGCTTCGCGCAGCAACTCGCTGACAATGACATTGCCTTTATCGGGCCGCCAATCAACGCCATCGCGGCGATGGGCGACAAGATCGAGTCGAAGAAACTGGCCGAGAAGGCAGGGGTCAGCGTTGTCCCCGGCCATATTGGCGAGATTGACGATACCGAACATGCGGTGAAGATCGCCGGCGAAATCGGCTATCCGGTGATGATGAAGGCCAGCGCCGGCGGTGGCGGCAAGGGAATGCGCCTTGCATGGAACGAAAAAGACGTCCGCGAAGGCTTTGAAGCGACCAAGCGCGAAGGCCTTGCCAGCTTTGGCGATGACCGAGTGTTTATTGAGAAATTTATCGAACAGCCTCGCCATATCGAAATTCAGGTGCTCGGCGACAAGCATGGCAATGTTATCTATCTTGGTGAACGCGAATGTTCGATCCAACGCCGCCATCAGAAGGTCGTCGAAGAAGCGCCATCGCCTTTCGTTGACCCCGAAATGCGCAAGAAAATGGGCGAACAGGCCGTCGCGCTATCGCAGGCTGTCGGCTATTATAGCGCCGGTACAGTCGAGCTGATCGTCGGCTCCGACAAGACCTTCTATTTCCTCGAAATGAACACCCGTCTGCAGGTCGAACATCCGGTCACCGAATATATCACCGGTCTCGATCTGGTCGAACAGATGATCCGCGTCGCTTATGGCGAGAAACTGCCGCTGACCCAGGGCGAGGTCACGTTGACGGGCTGGGCGGTCGAAAGCCGCGTCTATGCCGAAGATCCTTATCGAGGCTTCCTGCCGTCGACCGGCCGTCTGGTCAAATATCGACCACCGGAAGCCGAAGAAGGCATCCGGGTTGACGACGGCGTTGCAGAAGGCGGCGAAGTCTCGATCTTCTACGATCCTATGATCGCCAAGCTGATCACCTATGGAGAGAACCGGAT
>JABMNS010000050.1 GCA_013204445.1 Sphingomonadales bacterium | reverse complement strand
GATGCGATGGTCCAGACGCTGGGCAACGCGATCAAGCGCGACCGGCTCGCGCATGCGTTCCTGATGACCGGCGTGCGCGGCGTCGGTAAAACCTCCACCGCCCGGCTGATCGCGAAAGCGCTGAATTGCATCGGTGGAGACGGGCAGGGCGGGCCGACTATCGATCCATGCGGGCAATGCGAACCGTGCCGCAGTATTGCCGAAGGCAGTTTTATCGATGTAATCGAAATGGATGCGGCCAGCCATACCGGCGTCGATGACGTGCGCGAGATTATTGAGGCGGTGCGTTATTCATCGGTTTCGGCACGTTATAAGATCTACATCATCGACGAAGTGCATATGTTGTCGAAAAATGCCTTCAATGCATTGCTGAAGACGCTCGAAGAACCACCACCGCATGTTAAGTTCATTTTCGCGACCACCGAGGTTAACAAGGTTCCGATCACCGTGCTGTCCCGCTGCCAGCGCTTTGATCTGAAACGGATAAGCGCCGAACAACTGTCCCAACATTTCGGCATGATTGTCGGGAAAGAAGGTGTGACAGCAGAGCAGGAAGCGCTGGATCTGATCGCACAGGCGGCGGAAGGGTCTGTCCGCGACGGTCTTTCGATCCTCGATCAGGCGATAGCCCATGCCGATATGGACGGCGACGGTGAGGTGAAAGCTGCCCAGATCAGGGATATGCTTGGCCTATCGGATCGCAGCGCGGTTCGGCGGCTCTTCGCAAAATTGCTCGAAGGAAATTCCGCGGCGCTTCTGGAAGCTATTGCCGAACAATATAAAATCGGCGTCGAGCCATTATCGCTGATGAACGGGCTGCTGTCGCTTTCGCATCAGGTGACCTTGTTCAAGGTTGGTAGAGCCAGCGATCCGACCTTGTCGGACGAGGCCCGGCAGCAATTTTCCGATTGGTCCGAGCAGCTTTCCTATCCGGTCTTGCATCGGCTCTGGCAATTGCTGCTCAAGGGTTATAAGGAAGTACAGCAAGCGCATCTGCCCCGCGAAGCCTGTGAGATGGCATTGCTCAGGGTTCTTTGTGCGGCCGATATGCCCGATCCTGGAAAATTGGCAAAAATGCTGGAGCAGGGCGTTCCGGCGACTGCCAGCACAACTGAAATGCAAAGGGCCGCCCCGCCAGTGGCCGAGCCTTTGGCGGAAGCCGGTCCTGCGCCGTTTGCCGGGCAAGCGCCGCAAGCCATTGCGCTGCCTGACCAGTTTTCCGACATTGTGACGACCGTCGGGCGAGTCTCCGCTGTCTTGGAGAGTATATTGATTGCCGACATGCGTGTGGTCTCTTTGAATGTGCCCGATATTATCTATCAGCCGGTCCGCCCGATTTCTGGCGCAGATATAAGAAAAATCGCGGATGCGCTGAAGCAGGAAACCGGTCAGGAATGGAAAATTACCGAGGGGCAGGGCGAGGCGCAGCCGAGTCTTGCCGAACAAGATCAGCAGGCCAGAGATGCAGAGCGACAGGCGATCCTGGATTTCCCTCTGGTAAAGGCTGCTTTTGAGGCTTTTCCCGACGCCCAATTGCTGGAGGACGATGATCCTCGCCCACAAGAATCAAGGAGCGCATAGCTATGAAATCGATGGAAGAAATGATGAAGGCGGCCCAGGAAGCGGCGCAACAGGTCCAGACCCAGATGGAAGAAGCGCAGAAGAAACTGGATAGTCTGGAAGTGGAGGGACAGGCCGGGGGCGGCCTGGTCAAGGTCAAGGCGACCGCAAAAGGCCGTGTGCTCGCGGTGACGATTGATGCAAGCCTAATGGAGGCCGAAGAAAAACAGATGCTGGAAGACCTGGTTGCAGCGGCGTTCAACGATGCCCGCAACCGCGCCGACGCCGTGAGCAGCGAGGAAATGGGCAAGATGACCAGCGGTATGCAGTTACCCCCAGGTTTTAAACTGCCATTTTAGGCCGTTTTACTGATCAGACGCATTCCGCTTGAAGTGTCTCGAACAGCTACCATATAGGGGATAGAAGCGCTGTTGCAGCGCAACATGTTGGAGTAAAAATGTCTGAGTTCGAAGCCAGTATGGTCCCTGAATCCAAGTCGCTGCCATTGTTGCCGCTGCGCGACATCGTGGTGTTCCCCAATATGATCGTGCCGCTATTTGTCGGCCGCGACAAATCGGTGGTTGCGCTCGAAAAGGCGATGGATTCGGACAAGGAAATCTTCCTCGTCGCGCAACTCGATCCGGCGGAAGACGATCCGGCGCGCGATCAGCTTTATGATCTCGGGGTAGTCGCAACCGTATTGCAATTGTTGAAACTGCCCGATGGTACCGTGCGTGTGCTGGTCGAAGGCAAGCAGCGCGCCAAGCATCTTTCTCTGGAAAACAAGACGGAAGGCTATGTGCTGGCCACGATAGACATTCTGGATGAGCAAGTCGCCGAAGGCACCGAAGCCTCTGCGCTGATGCGCTCGGTGGTCGAGCAGTTTGAAAATTATTCGAAGCTTAACAAGAAGATGCCAGCGGAAACGGTGGTTCAATTGGGCGAGATTGACGATTCCTCTCGTCTCGCCGATGCGGTGGCGGCCAATATCAATGTGAAGGTTGCCGACAAGCAGAGTCTGCTGATGGAGAGCGATCCCACCAAACGCCTCGAAATGGTTTTTGCCTTCATGGAAGGCGAACTGGG
>JABMNS010000049.1 GCA_013204445.1 Sphingomonadales bacterium | reverse complement strand
GTTGAATTCGGATTGGAGAGAAGTGCGACATTTGCCATGAAATAGCCCTAAATTGTATCGTCTGCCCGATGCATCACATATATTTCATGGTGATGCGGATGGATTTGACCTCATTGCCGACCGAAAATTTGGTTTTCTGGTAGCTTGGCTTGCCAAGGTTGAAGATGTTGATGCTGGGATTGTTCGACATACCGCCACCATCGCTGGAAAGATCGGTTTTGCCGTTGCCGTTGAGATCGTGACGCACAGCAATCGCATATTCACCCGCTTGATTGATCGGCAGGCAGAATGTCATGTTCGAACCGGTCGCAGGGGTTTCGATACGGTGCAGCCAGGCACCTTTTTTCAGCCATTGGTCCTTGGTGCCGCGATAGCTTTGAATGCGCACATTTCCGCTCGCCGCCTTCAGGCCTTCAATTTGCACTTTAACAGCGGGACCGTTGCCCGACCGGCACGGCCGCATGTCATTGGGTATTTCCCGGCCACCAGCAAATGCCGGTGCAGAGGATAGCAAAATAGTGGTCGATAATGCGATGGAAGCCGCAAGTTTCAACATGACGAAGTTACTCCTAGTTGTTATACCCGCGCCAACACTCCGACACAGACAAGAATCAGCCCCCGATCCGCTCATTGTTATGGATTTGATTTGCGGCAAAAACATGGTGAGAGGGAGACAAAAAGTTGAAACTGCTGACTTCCACTGATCGCTATCTGGCAAAATTGATCGCGCTTCCTCTATTCAGCACGCTGGTGATCGCGGCCATGCTGCTGGTGCTGGAAAAAATGCTGCGTCTGTTTGATTTTGTCGCCGCAGAAGGTGGTCCCGTCAGCGTGGTTTGGCGGATGCTGGCCAACCTGATTCCCGAATATTTATCGCTCGGCATACCGATCGGCCTGCTGCTCGGTATATTGCTGGCCTTCCGACAGCTCGCGCTCAGCTCGGAACTCGATGTTTTCCGCGCCGTTGGCCAAGGTTACGGGCGCCTGCTCCGGGTGCCCTATATGTTCGCCGTTGCGCTGATGCTGGTCAATCTGGCTTTGGTCGGATTTATTCAGCCCCTGTCCCGTTATTATTATGAAGAACTGCGCTTCGAATTGCGGTCGGGCGCGCTCGGCGCCTCGATCAAGGTCGGCGAATTTACCAATTTGGGTAACCGGATGACCCTGCGGATCGAGGAAAGCCGCGACAATGGCACCAAATTGAGCGGGATGTTCGTCCGCGCAGAGAATAAAAAGGGCCAGACCGTCTCGGTCACGGCGAAAAATGGTCAATTTCTGGCAACCGACGATCCCGATACGATCATCTTGCGCCTGACCGACGGCGTGCTGGTCCATGATGCCCCTAACTACGAGAAGCCGCGAATATTGAGTTTCAGCAATCATGACTTGCCAATTGATTTACCCAAAATCGAATCTTTTCGTTCGCGTGGCGGCAAGAATCTGGAATATACGATACCGGAACTCGTGCGGGTCGGTCTGGATGAAAAACGGCCAGTGGCCGAACGCAACGAAAGCCGCTCCAATTTCCATTTCCGCATGGTCGAGGTAGTGATGATGCTGCTGATGCCGCTGCTGGCGGTTGCGCTGGCGGTGCCGCCAAAACGCTCCAGTTCGGCGCTTGGCGTCTTTCTGTCGATCGTGATGATCGTGACCTATCACAAGGTCAACGAATATGGCGAGGATATCGGGGCGTTGGGTCTAGTTGACCCGATCATAGCCCTGTGGCTGCCCTTCTGCCTGTTCGCGGCGTTGATCATGTGGATGTATCATGTTGCCGCCCATATTCCCGGTGGTCAGCCGATTGGGGCGTTGGAAAAAGCATTTGCAAAATTCGGCGGCGTCTTCAAGGGCTTGCTCAATTTCAATCGCAGACGCGCGTTGATGAAGGAATAGCCGAACATGGACTTTTTCCCTTCCCGGACACTGGCCATCTACATGGCGAAAATGTTCATCATCCGCACTCTAGCGGTGCTGGCTCTGCTGGTGCTGGTGCTGCAAGCGCTTGATCTGCTGGGCGAGAGCGGCAAGATTCTAGCCCATGCGGGCAATGGCGAAGCCGAGCTCTGGACCTATGTCTCGTTGCGGGCACCGCAACTCGTGGCCCGTTTTCTGCCCTTTTCGGTGCTACTGGGCACCATCATCACGCTGGCGACGCTGAACCAGAATAGCGAAGTCATTTCGATGAAGGCGGGCGGGCTGTCCGCGCACCAGATTCTGGCACCATTGATTGTCGCCAGCATGGGCGTTGCACTGGTTTCCTTCATATTTAACGAAACGCTTGTCGCGCCCTCAACCGCCCGTTTGACGCAATGGGAGAAAGTCGAATTTGGCTCGATTCCGGCAGAGAGCAACATACGCACCAACGTCTGGGTCAAGGATGGCAATAATCTTATCAACGCGCGGACGGTTACCGGCCGTGGTGACCAAGTCGTGTTGCGAAACATCACGATCTACAATCGCACCGAAAATGGACTGAAAAGCCTTATGCAAGGGGATCAGGCCCGGTTCACCGGAACCGGCTGGCTGCTCAGCAATGTGACCCAGTTCGATGTCAGCACCGGAACCGAAGAAAAGAAAGCCTCGTTGGTGATCGGCGATTCCATCCGGCCGGACCAGTTCACCCTGAGCAATGTCAACTCGGATAGTCTGTCGATTTTTGCGTTGCACACTACCATTGATGAACTCGAGCGCGCGGGCCGCCCGACGATGAGCCTCAAGGCCGGCTGGTGGCACAAGATTTCCGGGCCGATGTCGTCGATCCTGATGCCGTTGCTAGGCGCCGTCGCCGCATTCGGACTAGCCCGGTCTGGACAGCTGTTCCTCAGGGCCGTGATCGGTATGGCACTTGGCTTTGCCTATTTCGTTGCAGACAATTTCGCACTCGCGATGGGAAATATTGGCACTTATCCAACTTTATTGGCAGCCTGGGCTCCGTTCATGCTATTTTTTCTGATCGGCGAAACGGTGCTGATCCGGACCGAGGAATAGCCGAATCAGTTTCTCCCGGCGCTGCCGCGCACTAGTCCCGTGATCAAAATCCAGAGACTGTCATGATCTGCCCGGTAGAAATTGGAATCCGCCGGCAATTCCAACAACAGACGCCGATGCGCTTCGCCGAGACTATGATAAGGAACGCCAGGGAGCAGATGGTGCAGTGCATGATAGCGCAGTCCCACCGGCGCCCATAAGGCCGGCAAAGTCGCTGGCGGCGGTACATTGACGCTGTCGAGATATTGCGCGGTAACGCTCATTTCGTGGCCGTCATTCTCCCAGAGATGCGCGACCAAAGTACGGACCTGGTTCAATATGACGCTGCCGGACAAAACGCCCAGAAATATCAGGAAAGCGCGCATCGGTATGACGCCGGTCGCGACCATCGCCAGCAGACCAATGGCCCATATGCTGGCGCCGATTTCGCAGGCCAGCCAACGGCGTTTGAGGTCGCCCTCAGGCGGTCTGCGGCGAAAATCAGGATTGATGATCAGACCGGAATAGCGCTCCACCACGATTCTGCGCAGCGGCGGGATGATTGCGGAAAGCGGCGACAAAATGGCATAGCGAAACAGCAGCGCAACCGGTGCCAGCGCCGCGACGATCACGAACAAGGGAACCGACCACGGCTTCATCAGCGCGAGCGGCAAATATTCAGGGTCTTCGGCCGTGCCATATTTTTTGGTACGGTGATGAATGCTGTGAATGCCCTCATACATGAAGGACGGGATCAGCATCGGTACGCCGAACAGGGCATTCCAGACAAAATGAAAGCCGGGCAGCGCATTGCGGCGAACATGGGTCAATTCGTGAATGAAGCTGCCCGCCCGGTAAAGGGCCAGAACAGCAATCAAGCTGAGAAAAATGGCGAGGCCAGTGGATTGACTGAACATCGCACCGGCAAGCGATCCGTAGCCGAAAGCCACCGATGCCAGAAAATCAGCCCAATAGATGGCGGGCTTGGGGCTATTGAGATCACGCGTCACCTTGGCCGCGGTGCGGATCAGCTCAACATCCTCTGGAACCGGCACAGACCCGGAATTCGTGAGCGATTCAGCCGCTGCCTTCGGCGTATTTTTCAGAGAGATGGTTGTCGAATTCATAAACACCTGCATAATCGTTGGATGGCCTAGAGCAACATATCGTGGCGACAACATGGCAAGGACAAGACCGCAATGGCGCACCTGCCCTTGACATTGTATCGCAATTAACCCCACAGCCAGCCGCAAATATAGAAGGACAAAATATGGTGGCCGGTCAGGATATAGTGATACAGCCTGTAACTACCAAGGCCCAGACCAAGCAGTTTATCGACATTGCCTATCTGCTTAATGCCGATGACCCGCATTGGGTTCCACCCCTGAGGTCCGAAGTCGCCAAACTGATCACGCCCGGTAAAAACCCGTTTTTCGAACATGCCCGGGTGCAATTTTTTCTGGCCCTGCAACAGGGCCAAGTGGTTGGACGGATCAGCGCGCATATTGATGAATTGGCGCTGGCACAGCCGGCAGAACAGGGCATGGGCCCGGGTACGGGCAATTGGGGCCTAATGGAAGCAAAGGATGAAGCGACCATGCACGCCTTGATCCATGCCGCCGAGGCCTGGCTCAAAGATCAGAGCATGACCCGCGTTCTTGCGCCGATAAGCATGTCGGTCTGGGAAGAACCCGGTCTCCTGACCAAGGGGCACGACCATAGTCCAATGATCATGATGGGCCATCACAACGCCGACTATCAGGGCTGGATCGAGAATTTAGGCTATAGTGTCGCCAAACGCCTGGTGTCCTATCATCTCCCCGTAGAGGATGGCTTCCCGGAATTGGTCAAACGGATTGTCGCGTCAGGCGAGCGCAACAAGCGGCTCCATATCCGCCGGGTCGACAAGAAATATTTTGACCGTGATGCGGCTATCATCATGAATCTCTTGAATGATGCCTGGTCGAGCAATTGGGGGTTTGTCCCGATGACTGATCACGAAATCGAGCACGCGGGCAAGAGCCTGAAACCGATCGTCCATGAAGATTTGATCCGGATTGCCGAACTAGAAGGCGAGCCGGTCGCATTCATGATGACGCTGCCCGATATGAACGAGGCAATCAAAGCCATGAAGGGTTCGCTTTGGCCATTCGGCTGGGCAAAATTGCTCTGGTGGCTGAAATTCCCCAAATCGTATTCGATGCGCGTGCCGCTGATGGGTGTCAAAAAAGAGCTGCAGAACAGCCGGTTAGCCAGCCAGATGGTTTTCATGTTGATCGAATATATTCGCCGCGATGCAAAGCTCAATTTTGGCACCCAGCGCGCCGAAATCGGCTGGATATTGGAGGATAATCAGGGAATGGTGGCGATTGCAGAGGCGATTGAAGCGACCATAAACCGGGAATATCTGATTTACGAGAAGGCGATCACCACCTCAAATTCGTGATCAATCACCAATGGGCGGGTCAGATATCAAGGTCGACCCATGCTGGCGTATGATCGCTGGCCTTCTCCCGACCCCGATGCTCCTTGTCGACGCCGCAGCTTTTTAGGGCGTCGGCCGCCGCCGGGCTGAGCAGCAGATGATCGATGCGAAATCCCTGATCACGCTGCCAGCCGCCGCTGCGATAGTCCCAATAGGTCCAGATATTGCC
>JABMNS010000048.1 GCA_013204445.1 Sphingomonadales bacterium | reverse complement strand
TCCGGATTTTCCTTTTTGAAACTGTTGAAATAGGTTGCGGCTTTGTCGACAGCGGCTTGCTGTTCGGGACGCATGGCAAAATCCAGCGTCCGGCTATCTTCATTATCAATGCCTTCGCGCACGGCGATCACGGCTGCTTTGACATCTTCGACCGTGCATTCAAACCATTCGCCTGCGGGATTAGCAAAGCCCCTTTTACGCAAATAACGGTGAACATCATGGTCGGTAAATGAACCGCCATCATTCCAGACAGCGCGTTCCTCCATCAATATCTGATAAGGCGCTCCGCCGGGGCGAACGGTTGGATATTGCTGCGCTACGCGTCTATCGACTTCCTGCGTTGTAAAGCCTACTTTCAACAGCCCGTCATATTCGGGATTGCTATCTCGATAGGCGTAAATTTTGGGATCGACTTCCGGCTTTGGTGGAAAAAAGCCATCAGTCATACTCAAACTCCATGTCCATTGGCTTGATCTTTGAATCAATGAAGTCAACTTGCTCTCGATTTAGACCGTATCGATCAGCGAGCAATTCGTCAGTCCAAGTTTTTGTCATATCCAAAATAGGTACAAATCCGTAAGATTCCTTAGTAATATGGTGTGAATACATAAATTGGGAAACTAAGAATCTGAAAAACTTGGATTTCATATATCGTATCAGATTAACTGCTTCTTCTTTGGTTTCGAATGATCCAATTACAAGATAGGTTTCATTGCAAATCGTTCCGGGCGGCAGCACATCAATTTTGGAAAACACTCGCCGCCTTCCGTCTTTACCCGGATTTCCAGCGTGGTCGTAACCAACATAGGATGTGATAACCTTCCATTTGTCGATGAGTTCCGTCCCTACCGTAATCTCGCTTCTCCCATACGGACCCTCCCCACTTTGCCAACGCAGAATAATATCTCCTGTCCGTTGTGGGCGGACATTTGTAGCCAAGCCAAAAGGCTTTCTCGATGTAACCAAAGTATTCATTTTTGGCTCATCAAAGGCCAACACATTCCGTACGATGGGAACAGCCTCACTGTGCCTGATAAAGGCAGGGAACTCGTTTAATGGCCGTATTGAATGCGCTATATTGCCATTTTGGGTATTTGTGATTTCGCAGTCGCCAGGATTATCTCTGTCCCACAAGAAAAAACTGACTCCGCCAGCTATATCAACCCCCGGAAAACACTCTCCTGCGTTCTCAAAATCAGTTATTTTCCTTATGCGCGGATCATTGAGCATCTCAGCTCGAAATTCACCAAGCCCTTTTCCACCACCAAACCACCGCGAAGGTGTAATCATCGACAGGTATCGCGGGTTCAGCTTCTTAGCCTGCTGCACAAATTTATGATAAATCGGCGATGCACTCGCTTTTGCCCCGCCGTCATTGAGTTGATACGGCGGATTGCCGATGATGACGTCGAATTTCATGTCGAAGATGCTTTCTGGTTTATCTGTGTGGATGAGCTGATAAGCGTGAGTTTCAAGCATTTCATCGCGCTTGTGAACGTCCTTGCCTGCGCCGCAAAATATGCAGCGGCCTTTTTTCCATTTGTGCTGAATTTTATCAAAACGGATGTTACCTTCGGCCTCGTTAAATTCTGTACAAACCGAATAGTCACTATCGGCATTTTTTGAGCAATAGACCGAACGCCTTGATAGTAGCGCAGTCAATTCGGTAATCGCGATACCGAATAGCTGTTTGCCGAAAATGTGATTCACTCGCTCCTGTACATCCGGGAACTCCTCTTCCAGTCCGACGACTAGCCGCTTGGCAATCTCACGCAGGAACACGCCTGATTTGCAGACCGGGTCAAGGAATTTCGCATTCTTGTTCGACCATAATTCAGCAGGAAGTTGGTCCAATATCTGATTAGCCATAGCGGGCGGCGTGAACACTTCATCATTGCTTAGATTCGCTAAGCAGCTCAGCACATCAGGATTATAGTTGATCTCAATCATGGTCGGCCAATTTCAGATAATGAGTCAGCGGAAATTCTCTAACCGGCTTTGGAATAAAGGCTTCATCACCCATGTCAGAAAACAGGCTTGGCCCTTCCATCGGCTGATAAACCAACAAATGGGCGAGCGAGTAATCGCGCCGCTTTACCATGCTACCATTGACCGGCGACCATTCGGAAAAGACGATAGGGTCTTGCTTGCCATCGACTGTTTTCAGCGTCAGCGCATCGCCCCAAATAATGTTGCAGCGCAGGACATAGGCGATGGACGCACGACATTCATCCCGGCATTCTGATTTGAATCGCCGTGAATAATTGTCATCGAAGCAGGAAAACAGGCGCTCCCGGCAATGGATGACATTATCCTCCAACAGGTCCACACCGTAAAGTGAGCCGATAGCAACGATTGCATTACGTTCATATTCCAGCTGACTTTTCCGATATCGCCCTTCGACGATTTCCAACTTGCGCCGCAACACTTCTATCAGGAAATTGCCTGTCCCACAGGCCGGTTCCAGAAACCGGCTGTCAATCCGCTGTGTTTCGGATTTCACAAGGTCCAGCATGGCATTCACCTCCCTTTCGGATGTGAACACCTCCCCGTGATCGGTAACGCGTTTTTTAGTTTTGATTTGGGAACTCATTATTCCATTGATAGAGATTAGCACAATTCATTCAATTGTTTTCAGGGAACGCATGATTAACAACGCCTGCGCATCCCATTGCTTAGTCTCAAATTGTCCCCGCTCGTCCACGAGATACAAAACTTCTTGTTCACCTTTTATTCTTACCGTAGTAGTCCCATGCGTCTTGACGGCACGAAAGTTAGATATGACGAAATACTGGGGCAAAATTATGTTAGAAAAAAATGACTCAACCAATCCCAAAGCTTCAGTCCGCAAAGAACTTGAGAGGATTGAAGAAGATTGCATCCATTCTGGCAAAGCTCATTTCAATGCTCATGAACGATGGAGCCGCTACCACTATTGGCTCGGGATTCCCTCTGTCATTCTGAGCAGCGTTGCAGGACTCGCGTTCTTTAAAGATTATCCCGAAATCGGTGGAGCAATCGCATCCGTTGTTGCCGTGCTGACAGCACTTGCCACATTTTTGAAACCTTTCGAAAGGGCTGTTGAGCACAAAAGCTCTGGCGATCAATACTTATCCCTCCGCAATGACGCGCGCGTGTTCAGGGAAATTCGATTGGAAAGCGCATGTGACGATCAAGCAGCGATTGATGGGTTGGATGAGTTTACGAAACGTAGAAATGGTTTAAATCAAGCTAGCCATCAATTTTCGAATGGCGACTTCAAAGCCGCTCGAGATGGCATTGATGCCGGAGAAGCCACACACGCCGTGGACAAAAACTGACATGACGGTCAACAGCTACCTGTCAGTCCGCGCCAGCAATGCTATTCTTTCAAACGAAGAAAAAGATTCAATCAATCGCTCGATTGCTACATTGAAAACACGTCTTAACCTGCATTTTGGTGCAAACCTGAGTTCGCAATTTCGGTTCGGTTCATCGACTCGCGGCACAATTCTTCCGCGTAGGATGGATAGTCATTCAGATATCGATTATATGATTGTATTTGCGGAAGGCGGTTACACACCACAAACATACCTCAATCGTCTGCGATCTTTCGTCGAAAAATATTACTCCTCATCTGATGTCAAACAATCATCACCAACCATTGTGCTCGAACTAAATCACATCAAATTTGATTTAGTTCCCGCGCTAACTGGCTCGTGGGGAGATTATCAGATTCCCAATGGTCCCAATGCTTGGCAGACAACAAATCCGAACGATTTTAACAGCAAATTAAGCGAGAAAAACACGGGCAATCATAACCTCATAAAACCCACCATTCGACTTATGAAGTTTTGGAACGCTAACAATAGTTATGTGTTTGACTCTTATTTGTTGGAAAAGTGGATCGTGGAACAATATTACTATCTTATTAGCAATCAGAGAGATTATCTCTTTGAGACTTTTGATAAATTGCAGATTCCTACCGACACGCAATGGAGAAAAGATCGAGTCGAACGGGCAAAAACGATAATCAAAGATACGCGAGAATTTGAAGTCGACGGATACCCCTACCTTGCCGAATCCGAGGTCAAGAAGCTTATAGCGGCTTAGATTCAAGTCTGCCCATGTAAATAGGCTATCTGAACTTACTGAAGCCTATTGACGTGCAGCTATACTGATCGACATTTTGCCAATCGTTTGCATGAGTGATTTCCTCATAAGTGACCGCCTCGTTTTCAAGCACCCTTCACTGACCGAACGCGGACTGTCGTCAATGCCCGGCCCGCACCGGTTTACTGCGTTCACCCGTGTTGGACATGACGCCCGTCCTTATTCGTCCGGTCTTTTGGTTCGGTGCAACGAGCCAATCAAACAAGAAAGGAAATTCTCATGGCAAATGCATCTACATCAACAACCCGTGAACCCAAGGTCCCAGACTTCCATGCCTGGCATGTCAGCAATAATGGCGAGAAAGGCTTTTGGACTAAAGTTGGGGCCGCTTGGCCACATCGCGATGGCAAAGGGCTTTCGATCCAACTTGATATTCTTCCGATCAACGGTAGGATCGTTCTTCGCAAGCCAATGGACCCGGCAGATCAAGGAAAGGGCGCGTGAGCGCCCTTTTTTCTTAACTGGACGACTTGATTGCTTCATCGATTGCTTCAACCGCTTCCATGAGATCAGAGCGTAATGCGCTAAGTGCCAGTGCCGAGATATTTAACTCTCGGCCTGCCATCATCAATATTACTGCCATCACCGAATCCGATTGTCTCGCAAGCAAAATAAGATGCCAACCACTCGGACCATGTGTTCCGGCCAGCCAGTTTTTGGCACTTCGTTCGCTGGCACCAGTCCATTTCATGATTGATTTGGCTGCTTTGCGCGACGTACCCAATTCGCCTTTGAGTGCTTGGCCTATCGTAATTGCAAATTCGTCTGCGTTGGCATTGCCGGATATATTTGGAAAATTGTTGCCCGTTTTAGGAAACATATTGCCGCTCCTTTCAGTTAAAGCGGCAAAACAGTTACGTGAGACAATTTCTTCTAAACGGACCCGCATGCATCATGGTTATTGAATGGACGCAGCCTAATGAAAGAATAAAGACGGACGGAAAGCTTGTCCGCGCGGCGAAATATGTTCGTATGTCTACCGAGCATCAAGAGCATTCAACCGACAACCAGGCGGCAGCGATAGAAAAATACGCCGAGCAACGCGGATTCAAGATCGTCAAAACATATGCCGATGAAGGCAAAAGCGGCCTGCAATTGTCTGGTCGCGACGCTCTCAAATTATTGCTTGCCGACATCTCCGAGGGACGTGCTGATTTTTCAGCATTGCTGGTTTATGATGTGAGCCGGTTTGGACGGTTCCAAGACCCCGACGAAGCTGCAACCTATGAACTGCTATGCAAACGGGCTGGCATCGCTGTTCACTATTGCGCCGAGCAGTTTGAAAATGACGGCACGATAGGCTCGTCGATCATTAAAACGGTCAAGCGTGCAATGGCCGGTGAGTATAGCCGCGAATTATCAGTCAAAGTTTTTGCAGGCCAATCCCATCTAATCAGTCTTGGCTTTCGCCAAGGCGGAGCCGCTGGATTTGGTCTACGGCGTATGCTTGTAGATCAATCAGGAAAGCCCAAAACTGAATTAGGACAGGGTGAACATAAGAGCATCGCTACCGATAGGGTAATTCTTGTTCCCGGTCCCAAACCAGAAATTGAAATCGTACGGGAAATATATGATCGATTTTGCCGTGATGGTTCGACCGAACTTGAGATTGCACAACTGCTGAACAATCGCGGCATTCTCTCCGATTTTGGCAGGCAATGGACACGCGGTTCAATCCATCAGATTCTCGTTAATGAGAAATATATCGGCAATAATGTCTGGGGCCGAACAGCTTTCAAACTCAAGCAACATCATGAAGATCTCCCGCAAGAAGACTGGGTGAGAGCCGACAAGGTTTTTGAACCGATTGTGGATCAAAATATTTTTGATCAGGCGCAGGTCATTATCCAAACGCGGTCCCAGCGCCTTTCCGACGAGGAAATGCTAAAATTTTTGCGAACCATCTATGAGAAAAATGGGCGTTTGACTGGCCTCATTATCGATGAAGCCAACGATAGCCCGTCAAGCAGCGCGTTTCAGTCGCGTTTTGGCAGCTTGCTCCGGGCCTATACGCTGGTCGGATATGCGCCCGACCATGACTATCGCTATATCGAGATCAACAGATCGCTGCGCCGCCTTCACCCGGTCATTTTGCAAGATATTGTTGCCGGAATTGCGGATAGCGGCGCAACTGTGAGCCAAGATACCGCAACTGATTTATTGCGTATCAATGCCGAATTCACCGCCGCCATTGTCATTTCAAGGTGCAAGTTAACTACCGGAGGTTCTGCGCGCTGGAAGATACGCCTCGATGAGGCATTGAAGCCAGATATTACAATTGCTGTTCGGATGGATGAAGATAACCGCAAGCCATATGATTATTATCTGCTCCCGCGTCTTGATATGCGCGAAGCCATATTGCGGATGGCCGAATATAATGGCCGTTCGCTTGACGCATATCGCTGCGAAACGCTTGAGCGCTTCTATAGTTTGACAGCGCGTGCGCGTCTGATGCGAGCCGCATAATGGATGAGGTCTCCGCCCAGAAAGTCGAAATGATCCCCATAGACAGCATTACGATTGTCAATCCGCGCCTTCGAAACAGGAAGGTTTTCAAAGAGATTGTCGCAAATATCGCCCAAATAGGCCTAAAGCGCCCCATTACCGTTACGCGCCGGGACGACGATGATCCGCCCGCTTATGATCTGATTTGCGGCCAAGGGCGTCTGGAAGCCTTTCGCGAACTTGGACAAAACGATGTTCCAGCTCTTGTCGTTAAGGCCGATCCCGACGATTGTCTGGTTGCCAGCCTCGTTGAAAATTGCGCAAGACGGCAGCATCAGGCCATCGATTTACTACAAGATATCGGAGGGATGAGAGAACGCGGCTATTCCGATACAGAAATCGCTCAAAAAACCGGCCTGTCCTATGACTATGTTCATGCTGTTGGCCGTTTACTGGAACGCGGCGAAAAACGACTTTTGCGGGCGGTGGAAGCTGGTTATCTCCCGATCAGTGTGGCGATGCAGATATGCGAAGCTGATGATCACGGTGTTCAGTCAGCTTTGCACGAAGCTTATGAGAACAAACTTCTGCGCGGCAAAAATCTGCTCGCTGCGCGGAAGTTGGTCGAACTTCGTCAGCGCACCGGAAAGGGACGTCCCGCACCATCGGATCGAAAGCGATCCGACCTTTCATCAAATGGCATCGTGAAAGTTTTCGAGGAAGATACCGCGCGCAAACGGCTCATGATCAAACGGTCCCAGGTCACGAGAAATAAACTCCTCTTTATCACCCAAGCCCTGCGACAGCTTAGTGGCGACGAGACATTCATGGCATTGGCAGAGGATGAAGAATTGACCGATATGCCAGCCAGAATTGCCGAGCGCATAACAGAAATAGCAGATTCAGAGTGACCCGCAGACCGCGATCAAAGAAACTGGTTGAGCTTGGGTTTGAGGAAACAAGCCTCAATATCGCAATTTCAGACATTGAACCGCTGCGAACAGTGACCCCGCTCACCAAGAAATCAGTCAAATATGGGCAGATTGTCGCTTCGATTGTCGAGGTCGGGATTATTGAGCCGCCCGTTGTCGTGCGTAAATCAGGCGAAGGTAAGCCTTACCAATTACTGGACGGGCATATCCGCATCGAAATATTGAAGGGGCGCGGCGAAACTCATGTAGTTTGCTTGGTTGCGAAAGATGATGAAGCTTTCACATATAATAAGCGGATTAGCCGCATGGCGACGGTTCAGGAACACAAAATGATCCTAACCGCCATTCAGAAGGGCGTTCCAGAAGAACGATTGGCGCGCGCACTCAACGTGAATATTTCCAGCATCCGAAACAAGAGACGGCTTTTGGACGGGATTTGCGATGAGGTAGTCAAACTGCTGCAAGACCGCCACGTTCCGCTCAACAGTTTCACTGAATTGAAGCGGCTGAAACCCATGCGTCAGATTGAGGCTGCCGAGAATATGATTTCCATGAACCGTTATTCGATGATCTATGCAAAATCATTGGTTGCGGCGACACCGCAGAATATGTTGGTTAAAAGCGAACGAAAGTCCGTCAAAGGCATTAGCGACGAGCAATTGGAAAAGATGGAGCGCGAGTCCGCTAATCTTGAACGTGAATTCAAACTGATCGAAAACGAGTATGGAACGGATCATTTGGACTTAGTCTTAGCGACGGGATATTTATGTCGGCTGCTGGAAAATGCGCGAATGGTTGGCCACTTGGCTAAGTTTTTCCCTGAAATTCTGGCTGAATTCCAGAGTATCGCGCAGGCGCGAACCGCACCATAGATGCCATTCAATTTCTATTGGGTAATAGTAAGCGTAGGCCACTGTCATCTGCCTGACCGGAATCAATAAGAGCGTCGCGACTTTGCAATTCCGGCGTTGTGCCTTGCACATCGCTATAGTCGATTGCACAAACCCATTTTTGTGCGAAGTCCAGTGTCCCAATAATCAGAACCGGATTGCCGCTATGGGACAAGGCCTCGTGCGCGACGAGATGATTGTTTCGGTAAGCACCTGCCCTGGCGCGGCCATTTCCGCTCATAGTAATTTTTCAAGCGCCCTCCGCTGTTCAGCATGTTTCGTAGGATTGTTGGCCTTGAGCTTGAGTAGGTTTTGAACCTTCCATCGGACGGCGGGAAGCTGTCCGGCTTGCGGAAGCGCAATCATTTCAAAATCTGGCGCGCCATCGATCAATGTCCGCAGGAATGTCGCGGCGCGATCATCAATGCGTGATTGCACATCGGCGATTAGGCGATTTCGCGTCACGACCAGTGCATCAATTGCCACCGGCTCATTTGTCATGCCCTCAAATTCAGTGGCAAAAGGCTTTTCGAGATCGAGCGGGTTGGGATCAAGCAATTCGTGCGGCGGACGGCCCGAGCTTGCCAGATAGATCAGGAAAGTGCGGAACAGATCGTCAGTCAGCCCCTCATTCTCATAAAGCAATTTGACGTCGTACAGGTCGCGCGGGTGCTGCCGGTCGAGTGCGGCGGCGAGCTTGCCCGCGAATAAATCCTCGAATGCCACCACTGGCATTTCGGCAAATCCGAAAGCAGCCTGAACGCGCGGAGTGACAAGCTTGCGCGCCACCGGATGAACCGTGCCGCGCAGCACGGGAGAGGTTTCGATCTTGACCTCGACCGGCCCTTGCCTGACGAGCAGTCGCGTTTCATTCTGACCGCCGCCAGCAATCCGTTCGGCTTTCGCGCCGACCAGTTCCGCATTTATCCGTTCGCCGATACGTTCCAGAGCAGCATCAATGTTGTGCAGGCTGGTTGGACGATCCTCAATCGGCAAATAGACGAGATCAATATCAACCGACAGGCGCGGCATGTCGCGATAAAACAGGTTGATTGCCGTGCCGCCCTTGAGCGCGAACGAGGCTTCATCGGCGACGAACGGCAATACCCGTACCAGAAGCTGCACCTGTGCCGCATAACGATCATAAGTCATCGGCGGCTCCCGCTGTCACTGGCAGAAATTCAGGTGGTACCATGATACGGTAAACCGGGTGCAATTTGCCGCCCTTCACAAGTGCCCTGTCGCCCGTGCCGAGATTGACGTCTGCCTTGTCGAGATATTTGAACCACGGGTGATTATGGCGCGCGGCAAATACGAAGAAGAGCCTCTTTACACGCACGTTTTTGCACAATTTCAACAATATCATCAGCGTGTCTGGGCGAAGCGTCCGTAGCGACTCGAATATCTTGTCGATACCGTCGAAGCCCTCCTTGTCCGGCAATTCATAAAGCGCTTCCAATATGGCGCGCTCGGGTTTGGACGCCTTGAGCGTCCAGCGTTCGGGGCTAGCAGCCGGGTCAGCGGTAAAATCATTGACCGGTCCAACTTCGCTGTCCGCGCCCACGCTAAACAGGGCACGGCTCCGTTTCGCAAAATGGGCGTCAACCGCCAGCTTGAACAACCAGTTGGGTATGTCCGCACCATAGAGCATTATTTTCTCGTTGCCACCGAATTTGAGATAGTGGGTCACACCATGAAGCGCGAGCGCACTGGTTCCGCCGACATGGAAATCATAACCCATGATCCATTGTGCGGAGAGGAGCGGTATTTTCCATCCGGCCTCTGCGCCTTGCGCCTCGTTGACGGTGAAAGGGCGGCGGTAAACGCCATGCGCCATCCTCTCCAGCCAGCCGCGCCCGACGTAATCATGGACGGATTGCTTAGCTATGCCCTGTTTGGACATCCATGCAGAATCGACAAGATAGCCGGAAGGCACATTGTCGAGTAGCATCTTTAGCTTTCCGTCATTTTGTCCGTTCATATTTGACTTTATGGGGTTATGTCAAAGAAACAGCAACACATTCTTTGAAAATATGTGAAATAGTCCGTTTTAGACTGACTTATACGGTAAAACATACAGAGACAGAATAGACGTCACCGATCAAAATCGGCCGCCTTGAGTTTAAACTCATCCATCCGGCTTCTGAGCATTAAATGCGTCCTTTTGCGCAGATTAGCAACAATTTGTGATTTAAGAGCCGAAAGATGCAACTTTTTGGGGTTTAAGCGGGCGAGTGCCGTGGCAGTAATGTCTTCCTGAGTGAATTCGCGCGCACGCATTATTGTTCGCTCTCCGAAGAGTTGGATAATCCTGTCTCTGTGTGTTTGCGCTGCACGCATATTGATATGTTTCCTAGGACAATATCAATTTTTGTCCGATGTTGTACACCATTGCAATTGTGTAAATTCCTATTCTTTTTGCAGCATCAAGGCGGGCTTGCCCAAAGCGACTATCAAAAACCATCGGTGGCTCCCGCTGTGCAGCTTTCGCGTGCTACGCCGCACGGATAAACGACAACGGCAATTCCCGATCCAGTACCTCGACAGCCTTGAGCTTAAACTCGGGCGCAAGATGTGCATAGCGCAGCGTCATAGTATAGTCGCTATGGCCGAGCAGTTCCCGGATGGTGTTGAGATCGACGCCGCCCATTGCGAGGCGCGATGCGAAATGGTGGCGCATGTCATGCCAGCGAAATTCCGTAATCGCAGCGTCCTTGAGCAGCCGACGCCACGAAGAATTAACGCGGTCAAAGCGCTGACCTTGATCGTTCTCGAAAACAAGCTTTGCTTCGGGCTCGCATTGCGCGCGCCAACCAAGCAGTGCAGCAGTTGCTTCGCGATTGAGCGGAATATGCCGTGTCCGGCTCGATTTGGCGGTGGCTCCTGTAACCGTCAAGATACGCCGGTCGAGATTGACGTTTGACCAAGTGAGGTCAAATAATTCGCCGCGTCGCATCCCTGTATTGATGGAAAGCAATATTAGCGGCTTCACATGATCGCTGAACATATAATCGCGCAGACAAGGTAGAAGCACATAGCCGCGTTCCGCGCGCCAGCGATTGGCCGAGTCCCGTTCATCGCACCGGCGGCGTTCGCGTGCTCCTATAACACGGCGAAGCCGTGTTTCTTCATCATCGCTCAGGAAGCGCACCTTGAGGCAGTTATCGACGCGTGACTTTTTGACCTTTGCGAGTGGATTGGCTGGAAGTATCTCCCAATCAACCGCGCGGTTGAATGTTGCCTTGATCGACGAAATATCGCGATTGATCGTATGGTTGCTTAAACCGCGCGCAACTTCCCCTGCCCGCCAGCGTTCAATGTCGAGCGCGGTGATCTTGTCGAGTTTCTTGTCGAGCAGCGACTTAAACGCCGTAAACAACCGTTTGGTGTTCTGGACATACGATTTCTGGTTGGCCTGCGCCCAGACCGAGAAATCCCGTTCAAGGAATTCGCGATAGGTTGGCATGACCGCCTTGGGCTTGCGCGCCTCGATAGGATCAATGCCGCGATAGACATCGGCTAGAATTGTGCGGGCGCTTTCGCGCGCATCGGTCACGCTGAGAACATCGGCCCGGCCAAGCCAAACACGTTTGCCACGCGCGAACTCGCAATAATAAGATTTAACCCCACTGGGAAAAATTCTGAGCACTAGCCCCTTGAGACGCTTATCACGATAATCTATCCGCGACTTTGGAACGGGCAGTTTGTCGATCAACATTTGGGTCATCGCAACACGCATTTTTTGACGCTCGTTTTCCAGGTTCGAATCACTCTGGTGGTGCGCTGGTGGTGCAACTTGATGGATTAGAACGGAACAAAATGGCACCGAACGCATCAACAGAATATCTCTGAAAGTGGCAGAAAACCTAGCATTAATCAAGAATTTTTCGGTGCAACGCGATGCATCCGAAACCCCTAATTTTTCGGCTGGGGGTGTGGGGG
>JABMNS010000047.1 GCA_013204445.1 Sphingomonadales bacterium | reverse complement strand
GTATTTATGTGCTCGCGCGTCACCTTGCGAGCTGCAATGCCTGCACCAAAACCTTCCAGCAAAGCACGCATGGCCGTGATGTCTTCAAGATCTCGTGGGCTCCAGTCGGCAACGCGAGCGCCCTGATGATGCAGCATATCAATGAAGCCTTGAGCAGCAAGTTTCTGCAATGCATGCCGGATTGGTGTCCGGCTCACACCTATTTGTTCAGCAAATAGTTCTTCCTTGATACGATCGCCGGCCTTCACTTCACCTGACATGATGGCGGACTTGATTTTCTCGTAGGCAAGGTCAGTCGTGCTAGCCATACCGGTTTGGACTCCGTGTTTTCCAGCTATTCTGACCTGACCCGCGACCCGCGTCAATCAGACATCTACCGCCGAAGGCACCAGTTCATTCAGGCCGATCATGTCGTTATATTCCCCAAAACGCAGGCGCGCCTCGTTTTCAGGCAGGTGCCCACCCGCATGCATCGCGGCGTAGGTATCCTGCAGTCGTTTTGCTACGACCAACAACGAAGAAACCGGATAGAGAGCAAGGGCAAATCCCAGCTCTTCCAATTCATCGATGGAAAGATAGGGTGTGCGCCCGTCTTCAACCATGTTGGCAACCAGTTTGGCGCCTTTGAAAGTTTCAGCCACAAGCCGCAACTCTTCCATCGATTGCGGGGCCTCGATGAACAGGATGTCAGCGCCTGCGTTCAGGAACGCCTCGCCGCGACGCAGTGCTTCGTCCATGCTTATGACGGCGCGGCTATCGGTTCGGGCCATGATCAGGAAATCATCCGATTGGCGTGCACCTACAGCGGCGGTGATCTTAGTGGCGGCTTCAGCCCGGTCGATCACCTCTTTTGACGCCATGTGCCCACAACGCTTTGGAAAGACCTGATCCTCAAGCTGAATGCAGGCCACACCGGCTTGTTCGTACATCCTGACCATGCGCGCGACATTCAGTTCACCGCCATGGCCGTTATCAGCATCGGCGATCAGCGGCACAGGTGCTGCGGCCTCGGTCATTGCACGGGCGCGGTCAGCCATTTCTGTCGCCGTCATCAACCCGATGTCGGGCATCCCCAGAGTGGAGCCCGACACACCGAAACCGGTCATGTAAACCGCATTAAAACCAGCCTGCGCGGCCAGCTTGGCAGATAGGGCGTCATATGCGCCCGGCGCCATGACAATGCGACCAGACCCAAGAAGCGAGGTTAAGGAGGGAACGGTTTTTTGGCTTGGCATAATAGAATTATCCTTCAGGAATCGTAATAATGTATCCAATATAACTACCATATACATTTATTATTGCAATATTTATCTCTTTTGGATACAAAACAATAGAAGAACGTGGAATCAGCCCATTCAAAAGGAGAATGATATGTCGATTAGCAGACTGCATCACGCCGCCTATCGCTGTAAGGACGCGAAAGAGACGGTTGAGTTCTATACCAAGTATCTTGATCTCAATTTCAATATTGCCGTCGCGGAAAACGAAGTGCCGTCAACCGGTGAATGGTCACCTCACATCCATATCTTGCTTCAGATGGCAGATGGCTCTTCTGTCGCCTTTTTTGAACTGCCCGAGGATGAAGGTAACATGCTCGACCCCGATACCCCGGCCTGGGTGCAGCACCTGGCACTGAAGGTGCCGGATATGGACACAATGATGGCCTATAAGGAACGCTTGGAGGCAGGCGGAATCGAAGTGCTAGGCCCCACCGACCATAAAATCTGTCAGTCGATTTACTTCTTTGACCCGAACGGCCACCGATTAGAGCTGGCGATTGATACCGCAACGGCAGAATTGAGTGCATTGCTTGCTGAAAAGGCTAATGCGACCCTCGATATCTGGTCAAAAACCAAGCGTGCGCCGGATGTTGATGCCGACCTGCACGCTGATGCGCGTGGTTGAGATCGGCAGATGAGCGGCTCGTACGACATATGCCGGGAACCGGTGATCGTGTCCTTCCGAGAGAAGGCTGCGTTCACCGAAACTTATGGTTTCACGGGCAGCCAGGGGCAGGTTTTTCTTGAAGGGCAGCGCATCCTGCCTGAGGGGCGGGACAGCGACACAGTGTTGATCTTTATGCACCCCGCTTCAACGCTCAACCTGATGCCACTGCCCGTGGCATTGGCAAGTGCAGGATACCATATTCTCAGCTGTGCTTCGCGTTACGCGAAAAACGACACCGCGTTGATCATGGAAAAGGTTGTGGCCGATCTCGGCGCCTACATCGCCCATGCACGCGAGGTTTTGGGATACAAGAACGTGGTGTTGTGTGGTTGGAGCGGCGGCGGATCTTTGGCCACGTTCTACCAGTCACAGGCCGAAAAGCCGACGATCACAGCGACTCCGGCGGGCGACAGCTATGACCTGACACGCGCAGGGCTTCAACCTGCCGATGCGCTGATGTTCATAGCCGCGCATACCGGGCGGGCGCGCATCCTTGCTGAATGGATCGACCCATCGCTAAGGGACGAGTTGAATCCCGACGACCGGGATCCGGCGCTGGACCTTTATAGCGACGACGTACACCCTCCTTACACGGCAGCGTTTGTTGAAACTTTCCGTGCCGCTCAGCTGGCGCGCATACGCCGGATCACAGACCGGGCGCTCGAAATGCTCGAAACCCTGCGGAAACGCGGTAGCGGCGAGATCGAACGCCCGTTCCTTGTGCACCGCACCATGGCCGATCCGCGTTTCCTTGATCCCGCATTGGAACCCAACGACCGCAAGCCAAACTGGTGCTACCTTGGCAACCCGGAAACCGTAAACACCGGCCCGGTTGGACTGGCCCGCTTCACCACGCTGCGCGCCTGGCTGTCGCAGTGGTCGCCGGATCATTCCCGCGCCGATGCCGAAGCCTGCGTGCCGGGTGTTTCGGTGCCGCTTCTGGTAATCGAAAACACCGCCGACGACGCTGTACCAGTGTCGCACCCAGCCTGCGTCTTTGACGCTGCAACAATGAAAGACAAGACCTTCAGCAGCATTAAAGGCGCCACTCATTACTACCGCGAACAGCCCGAACATCAGGCCAAAGTCATCGCGGGAATCGAAACATGGCTCGTCGCGAGAAACATGTAAATCAACGAGGAGAAGAATTTTCAAGATGCCGTTTGATTGTATCACAGACAGAATTTTTGCTGATGCTAAGATTGCAAGCTATCCAGCGATAACTCCGGCCCTCTTCAATCAGTGCCAGCGGCACTGTCATGTGTGGGGCCTTGTTGCATAGACCAAGAGCCGCTCGGAACGCGCCCTACCCGAGAGGGATTTCAGGCGGTGCGTTGGAAATTTGGGCGGCCAAGTTCAGTCATCCGGTTAAGAACCCGGGCGCCAATCTTAGCCTCTGCCTTCTGATTTTCGAAGCTGCGCGCCTTGAGTTTGGGCCCGATGACGGCCTTCCAACGTCCCATCAGGGTTTCAGCCCGGCTGCGCTGATTGTAGCCCGATGACTTCTGCCATGCCATTCGACCATGGGCAGTTATGTCTGCAATATGGCGGTCACGAATGCTCGGATTTTGGGCGGCATCGGGGCTCAAAATCGCGTTCTTGGGTGGTAGGGTCGTGACCTTGATTGTCGCACCGAAGCGTTCGGTAAGAGCCTCAACCGTTGGCTCGCCATCGTAAGCGCCGTCCGCAAGAAATAGGTCAACCGGACCGCCGATCTGATCCAGCAGGCTTGGCGGATGGATAGCTTGGCTGTGCTGATGGGCGGCATATCATGGCGTTGTTGACGCGCACCGCGGGGCGTGGCACTGGGCCGAAAAAGCTGGCTCTTCGCAGGATCAGAGCGAGGCGGTGAACATGCAGCCTTCATGTACACATTGATCATCACGGCAAAAATGAACGACATCGATCCACATGCTTGGCTCGCCGACGTTCTAAAACGACTGCCCGATATGCCCATCTCGCGCGTGCGCGAGCCGCTACCGTGGAACTGGAAAACCGCAGCGGCAACGTCAAGACCGAATAGCCGCGGTCCACGCCGGATGCTTACGCTACGCCC
>JABMNS010000390.1 GCA_013204445.1 Sphingomonadales bacterium | reverse complement strand
GTCGCACAGGCAGACGAAGCCGTAGCGGCAGCGAAAGCGGCGGCTCCACTTTGGGCAGCCACTTCGATGGCGGAACGGCGCAAAGCGGTGCTGGCGCTGGCCGATGCTATCGCTGCAAGAAGCGATGAGATCGCCCGGGTCATGACAGCCGAACAGGGCAAGCCGCTGGCCGAAGCACAGGGTGAGCTTGCCTGGACCGACGGCTATCTGCGCCACTATTGCACTCTCGACCTGCCCGATCGAATCATTCAGGATGATGAAAACGGTTTTATCGAGGTCCGGCACATGCCGCTTGGCGTGGTTGTCGGCATCATTGCCTGGAACTTTCCATTGCTCGTTGCGTGCTGGAAAATCGGGCCGGCCGTGCTGGCTGGCAATACCATTGTCCTCAAACCGGCGCCGACCACTCCTGCAACGGCATTGTTGCTGGGGGAAATCTGCAAGGATATCTTCCCGGCAGGAGTCATCAATATCATCGCCGATGACAATGATCTGGGCCCGCACCTGACCGCGCATCCCGATGTCGCGAAGGTCGGTTTCACCGGATCAACCGCCACCGGCAAGCGGATCATGGCGAGCGGCGCGGACACATTGAAGCGCGTCACGCTGGAATTGGGCGGCAATGACCCTGCCATTGTTCTGGACGATGTCGACGTCAAGGCAACCGCCCAGTCGATCTTCAACAACGCATTCCTGAACAATGGCCAGGTCTGCCTCGCGATCAAGCGCGCCTATGTGCATGACGAAATCTATGAAGCGATGTGCAGTGAACTGGCGATACTAGCGGAGGCTGCGATTGTCGATGACGGCAGCAAGCAGGGTACACAGATCGGACCAATCCAGAACAAGGCGCAGTTCGAGAAGGTGAAAGGCTTTCTGGAAACAGCCCGCCGGGACGGCAAGATTATTGCCGGCGGGACGGTCATGGATCGTGGCGGCTATTTTGTCCGTCCAACCATCGTGCGCGATGTCACCGATGGGGATCAGATTGTCGATGAAGAACAGTTTGGACCGATCCTGCCGGTGATCCGCTTCGATGACATCGAAGACGTTATCCGTCGCGCCAATGCTTCGGAAACCGGACTTGGCGGATCGGTCTGGTCAAAGGATGTAGCCAAGGCCACAGCCATTGCAGGTCGTATCGAAAGCGGTCAGGTCTGGGTCAATCAGCACATCGCCATCGGGCCGCATATTCCGATGGCCGGTTTCAAGGCTTCCGGCATTGGCGTTGAGCAATCGGTTGAAGGCTTCGCGGAATATACGCAGGTCCAAGTCATCAACGTCGCGAGGCAGTGATGCAAAGCTACGCGAAGGGCCCCGTGGATACGCCGCTGATCGAATATACCATTGGGATGGCCCTGGACCATGCGGCCAGCGATTGGGCAGACAAGCTCGCGCTGGTATCGCGCCATCAGGCCATTCGCTGGAACTGGGCAGAGTTAAACGCCGAAGTGGACCGCGTGGCATGCGGCCTGCTGGGCCTTGGGGTTGTAAGGGGCGACCGCGTCGGCATCTGGGCACCCAATTGTGCAGAATGGACGGTGATCCAGTTTGCCACGGCCAAGATCGGCGCGATCCTGGTGACGATCAATCCAGCCTATCGATTGTCGGAAGTCGAATATGCCCTGAACAAGGTCGGCTGTTCGGTACTGGTCACCGCGCCGTCGTTCAAATCCAGCGACTATGTCGGAATGCTCCGGGAAATTGGGCCGGACAAACTGCCCCTTTTGCGAACAATGGTTGTGCTCGGGGCCACTCCGCATGAGGGCTTTGTGCCGTGGGAAAAGTTGCGCGCAAAAATTGATCGTACCGCGTTGGACGCCGCCGCTGCAGAACTGGATCGCCACGATGCGATCAATATCCAGTTTACCAGCGGCACGACCGGTTTCCCCAAAGGGGCAACGCTGACCCATCACAATATTCTGAACAACGGATATTTCACCGGCCGGTTGACCAAATTGACCATAGAGGACCGCATTTGCATTCCGGTGCCGCTCTATCATTGTTTTGGCATGGTGCTTGGCAATCTCGCGTCGCTCACCAGCGGCGCCGCGATGGTCTATCCATCCGAGGCCTTTGATCCGCAGCTTGCGCTGGAGGCCGTTCAGTCAGAGGGCTGCACATCCCTTTATGGTGTGCCGACGATGTTCATCGCGATATTAAGCCAGGAAAATCTGTCCGATTTCGATGTCACCAGCCTGCGCACGGGGATCATGGCAGGCTCGCCCTGCCCGAAAGCGACGATGGAGCAGGTCATGGACCAGCTCAACATGAACGAGGTTACGATCGGTTACGGCATGACCGAGACCAGCCCGCTCACGACCCAAACCGCCACCGACGATCCGCTGAACGAGCGTGTATCAACGGTTGGCCGCGTGCACCCCCATGCCGAAGCCAAAGTGGTCGGGCCCGACGGCGCGACGGTGCCCGTCGGCGAACAGGGCGAATATTGCTCGCGCGGCTATGCGGTGATGCGCGGCTACTGGGATGATCCTGACAAGACGTCCGAGGCAATCGACGCCGATGGCTGGATGCATTCGGGTGACATCGCGACGATCGATGACAAGGGATATGTCCGCATAACGGGACGGATCAAGGACATGATCATTCGTGGCGGTGAAAATATCTATCCGCGGGAAATCGAAGAATATTTGCTCACCCATCCGTCGATAAGCGATGTTCAGGTCTTTGGTGTCAGCGATGAAAAATATGGCGAGCAGGTCTGTGCCTGGATCATTCCCAGATCAGGCAAGCAAGTCGCCGCTGAAGATGTGCGGGATTTCTGCCGAGGGCAAATCGCCCATTATAAAGTGCCGCATCACGTCAAAATCGTTGAAGGTTTCACGATGACGGTGACCGGCAAGGCGCAAAAGTTCGAAATGCGAAAGTTGATGGAAGCAGAATTGGTTGGCGGCGAGTCGGCTCTGAATAGGTCAATTGGGGAAGCTAATGATGAGTAACAAGACTTCGTTCATGATCACACTGTGCGGCGCTGCTGCCATGTGCCTTTACGCGTGGGGTTCCAAGGCCGAAGATGCGACTGCCGTGGAGGCAAACGCTCCGGGCAATAGCATTGCCTCTACTGACGATAAGCCGGCTCTTCCAGCTTCTGTCAGCACAGGCGATGCAGCCACCAAAGCGAGCACTGACAAGTCTGGCACCACGTCACCTTCCGTCGATGAAATTCCCACAAAATCGATCAAGGCCGCAGAGCCCGTCAAGGATGATCCACCGGCACCAACGAAATCTGCCGAGGTCAAAGTGCCGAAGCCTGTGGCGGTCTCGACGCCAGTCGTGGAAAAAGCCGTTGCTGCTGCGGTGCGGCCAGCATCGTTCGGCCAATGCGCTGTCTGCCATTCGGACAAGCAGGGACAGAAGTCCGGCTTTGGCCCCAATCTGTTTGGTATTGCAGGTACGAAAGCCGGGGCGGTCCCGGGATATGCTTTCTCGGCCGCCATGACATCGTCGGGCGTTCTATGGAATCGCGAGAATCTGGATGCCTTCCTGCTGTCGCCCCAATCTAGGACTCCCGGAACCAAAATGTCATTCAGCGGCGTCAAGGATGCGGCGAAACGGAAAGAAATCGTCGATTATATAATAGGCCTCAAATAGGATTTGTCTGTGATAGAAAAGATTTTCTCGGTCCCGAATCTCGAATATGTGCAATGCCAACGGCGGGGCAATCTGCTCTTTGTTACGCTGGATCGGGCCGCGAAGCGCAATGCCTTGGACCGGCAGTTCATCGAGGAGCTTTTTGAGCTCTTCTCGGCGGTCGAAGGCAGCGATGTCCGCGCCGTGGTCGTTAACGCCAATGGCGAACATTTTTGCGCCGGACTCGATCTTGTCGAACATCATCGGGAAGATCGCAGCGCAACGGATTTCATGCATATTTGCCGCCGATGGCATGCCGCTTTTGAACGGATACAGCATTGTGGGGTTCCGGTGATCGGTGCCCTGAAAGGTGCCGTCGTTGGTGGGGGATTGGAACTCGCTTCCAGTTTTCATATCCGGGTGGCCGACCAGACCACCTATTTCGCCTTGCCAGAGGGGCAGCGAGGGATTTTTACCGGCGGGGGTGCCACGGTGCGCGTTGCCCGCATGGTCGGGGAGGCACGGATGATGGATATGATGCTGACCGGCAGGGTCTATTCGGGCGAGGAAGCGGTTTCGGTCGGGCTTTGCCAATATCTGGTGCCAGCGGATCAATGTCTGGCCAAGGCGATCGGAATTGCCGAAAAGGCGGCCGAAAATCCTCCGTTATCAAATTTTGCAATCACGTCCGGAATTGGTCATATCGGCAATATGCCATCGACGGACGCCTTCTTTGCGGAGGCATTCATTGCCGGCATCACCAACACGCAACCGGCATCCAAGGAGCGGCTGGCAGCCTTTGCCAACAAATCAGCACCCAAAACGCTGCTCGTGCCGCATGAGTGAAGGAAATGAGCCAATGGTTTCCGAACAGCATGTCATCACATCGATTTCCGGCGCGATCGCAAGGCTGACGCTTAATCGGCCGGAGGTTGGCAACAGTCTTTCCGAAGATTTGGTCAAAGCGTTGCGAGCTGAGTTGGATATCCTGCAAGAGCGTGCAGAGATCAAAGTGATCATTCTGGCAGGTGCGGGGTCGCGTATATTCTGTGCCGGCCATGATCTGAATGAATTTGCCGGGCAAGAGGATCAGAAAATCCTGCGCCAGGACTTCGCCGGGCTCACCGGGCTCATGCAACAGATCATGACGCAGCGGCAGATTGTGATCGCCCAGATAGAAGGCGTTGCGACTGCGGCGGGGTGCGAATTGGTAGCCGCCTGTGATCTGGCACTGGCATCAGCCCGCGCGCGCTTCGCCGTGCCGGGGGTCAATATCGGTTTCTGGTGCCATACCCCCCAGGTGCAATTGGCCCGGACAATCGGCCGCAAGCAGGCGATGATGCTGCTGACCACCGGCCGCATGTTTCCAGCAGCCCACGCGCTGGCAATTGGTTTGATCAACGAAGTTCATGAACCCGAACAGCTTGAGGAAGCCGTGGCTTCGCTCGCGCTTGAAATCGCCTCGAAAGCGGCTTCCGTGCTGAAACTTGGCAAGGAAAGCTTCGCCGCCCAAACTGGTAAATCCGTTGATGACGCATATGCTCTGGCGCGATCGAATGCGCTGGCCAACCTCCAGCATGACGACGCGAAAGAGGGGATTGCGGCATTTCTTGAGAAGCGCCAGCCACGCTGGCAATAGATTTACCTTGGCTATGGGACGGATGCGAATAGAGACCGATAGATCAACTGATTGACCATTTTTTGGTTTTTTGAGGTCAAAAACTGACGACCCGCTTTCGGCCCAACTCGTGACGCAAAGCAACTGCCCAATGAATGTCCGGTTTCGGGTTGCGAGAAATTGGATGTGATCGACCGGAATTGGTGCGATTGCCGACTGGCTGCTTGCTGCGCCAATAGCGGACCGGCAATTTTAATGCGGGCTGATCGAGATAGATTCGGCAAATGGCCAAAGTTGGGTGGAAAGCTGTCAGGCCGGTTCTCGAATGCAAGTTATGGAAATACAGCCGCTAGAATAATCTGGCTTTTCCCAACCAACTGCATACCATCCCTCTTTGGGCTATGATGGCATTAACGGATCAAGATTTATTCAGGAGACAAGTATCGTGAAGAAGACATTTCGCGCTGCAACATTCAGTGCTTTCGCCCTAACGGCCATGGCAATACATACTCCCGCATTTGCAGACGGCATTGTTGGCGAGACTGACGATTCACTGTCTCTGTTACAGACTTCCACTCAAACCGAAGCACAACGCGTCACCGACGGCATTTACAAGGCCACTGGCTTTGGTAACAGTTTTTTGGTTGTCACGGACAAAGGCAATGTCATCATCGATACATCGCTTGATCTATATGCGCCTGGGCATAAAAAACTGCTCAACGCGGTGAACACGGACGAACCCAAATATATTATCATCACGCATGGCCATGGCGACCACACCGGCGGCATTCCGATTTGGCGCGGCAAAAATACAGAAGTCATCGCGCAAAAAGAATCGGTTGAATTTCTGCATTATCAAAAACGTCTAAGCGGCTTTTTCGGTCGCCAGAATGCGGCCCAATTTAACATATCAGATAGAAACGTGAACGGAGAAAATCCCGGTAATTATGACGCTACCATTCCGGCGACCATTTTATTTGATAAGAAATATTCTCTCGATATGGGGAATATGACATTCGATATTAGGTCGGCACCAGCCGAGACTTATGACGCGCTGACCGTCTGGATCTCGGAACGCAAGGCAGTTTTTGTCGGCGACTTGCTCTACACGTCTTTCCCCAACATCTACACGTTGCGCGGGACCAAACCGCGATGGGCGCTTGATTATGTGAATGCGCTTAATGAGGTGCTAAAGCTCGACGCCGAAATATTATTGGGTAGCCATGGCGAACCCATCATTGGCGCAGAGGAGATAAAAAAAGTGCTGACACTCCACCGTGACGCCATATTATATGTGCATGATGCGACAGTCGCAGGGATGAACGAAGGCAAAGATGTTCATACATTGATCGAAGAAATTGAACTGCCAGAGGAACTATATATCAAGCAGCCTTATGGCACAGTCGCTTGGTCTGTGCGCGGGATTTATGACGGTTACATCGGCTGGTTTGATGGCAACCCGACGACAATGCTAGGCATCAAACCGGCACAGGCAAATAGCGACCTTATCGAAATGGCAGGTGGCGCGGATATGGTGTCAAAACGCGCCCAGCTGCTAGCCGAAAAAGGGAATGCAGATCAGGCACTCGCATTGACCGACAGCATTTTGTCGATTGATCCTAGGCATAAGGGTGCGTTGACTGTCCGTCTTGCCATTTTGACGAAAATGCATGAGGAATCCGGAAACTATAATGAAAAAGGCTGGCTGGGCTACGGCATCAGAGATGCTGAGAAAGCACTCGCCGGGCAATAGAGCGGTGACAGGCTATTCTGCATAGCTCTGGATACTGTCAATTCCGCCCTCCGCCTTAGGATAAGGCGGTTCTGACGACATTGCGGGACGAAGGGCCGCTTTTGGGAAACTCAAGGCATTGTCACATTAACTTGGCTAGTGATAGGTGCCGGGTTGGGATAGCATCGGCAGATGCAGAAAATCTCATTCGACCGCCATCGTTTTCCATCT
>JABMNS010000389.1 GCA_013204445.1 Sphingomonadales bacterium | reverse complement strand
CGACAATCCAGCCTTACCGAAAGGACGTGACCGCAAAATGCTATGGTGGCGACGTTTCGCGTAAGAATAAGCTGCTCGACAAGCAGAAGAAGGGCAAGGCGAAGATGCGCGAATATGGCAATGTCAGCATTCCGCAGGAAGCGTTTATCGCCGCGCTAAAGATGGGTGATGAAGGCTAGGTCCCGCTGGCTAAGCGCTGAATCGATGCGGTTCTGAGGGAAGTTGATGATCGGCAGCGGTTGAAACCGAAGGCCGGTTCGCTTGCGGTGGACAGAAGGTAAACACAAATGAGCCCAGATTGACTTGCCAGCAGTCATCTATGTTAGGTCTATGCGATCCACTGCGTCGTCGCGTCAAGGATGAGCGGGCGGTGACCTATTATTTTTCTAAATATGGCGCGGATATGCCCACCGTCCTGAGCGAGCGGGCGAGCGACAGCTCCTTGTCGTCCTGCAACCGGCGCCACTGGCGGCGGTTGGCCTGCAAAGCGTGTTGGCAGCAGAGCAAATGGATGGATGAGCTGAACTCCAGCTCATATCATCATTCGCTGACCCGCTGATAGGGGCAGGGCACGATATTCTCGGGCAATATTGCCGGCCCGTTGGCCCGGAACCGAGCGAAATAGCCGCCGAGCTCGGGCCGCTCCATGAAGCCAACTAGTTCGTAACCCGCCGCCTCAAATTCACAAAATAACTGCTTCGGCGGAATGCCGTGCTGCGCAACATCGTGATTAACGTCGACCACGATCACCTCGCCGGCTCCGTTCTTGTCGAGCAGCGCCGGGCGCAGGCGCGACAGAAAGGCGTAGGGCTCGCGCACCTCGTGATACATGTGGACCAGGAAAATCCGGTCAAAACTATTCTCCGGTAGGCGCGGATCATCCGGCGCGCCAAGCTTGATCGAGACATTGTCGAGGCTCTCTCGGGTGACCCGCTCGGCCAGCCGGTTGATAGCGCCCTCGTCAATATCCTGCGCCAGCACCCGGCCCTCGGCACCGACTTTCTCCGCCAGCCGCACGGTATAATAGCCCTCGCCCGCGCCAATATCGGCGACCGTCATCCCCGGCTCCAGTCCCGCCGCCTTCATGATCTCTTCCGCCTCTCCGCGCTTGTCGCGCGCGGTCTCGGTCGACCATTGATTGCCGGCCAGTTCCGATACTGGCCGCGAAGCCGGCGGATAAGCGCGCGCGGTCTCGGCGCGTAAATCATTGTCGTCGGGCACCCGCTTGCACGCCCCCAGCGGCGCGGTGAGGAGAAATAAGGCGGCTAGGCCCAGCAACAGGCGGACAGGCGGCATGCGGTCAGGTTCAGCGGCAATTTTTTTCATCGCCGAGAGACTAGGCGAGCGCCGGGCACGGTTCAATCCCTGTTTTATGTTTGAACCGACGCAGGGCGCTTTCTCCCGGCACCGGCCAGAAGCAGTTGGGGATCCGGTCCGGGCAAAAATAAATGCGCGATACAGAAGGCGCGCGGCGGCCGGGAGAACCGGCTTCAGGGTCACACCCCCCCAAAGAGAAAAAATAGTCGAGGGGTGGCGCCGGTTAGAAACGCCGAAAGCTAGAGATTTATTGCCAATATTGGCGCTGCTTTCAACGAGGCGAAGCTAGCGGTGAGCGCCGCCGCAAAATCATGCTGCGGCTCCGGCGGCCATCGGTTATGGCGGTGGTTTGTCTTTGGCCCCGGAACGGAAGGTGGTGTCGCTGTCGAGACCGTGCGGATTGTTGTCGGTATGTTTGGGAGCGGCGACGTTCGTCATTTTGGCTCGGTTAAAGGCGGGAGGCTAATGATTTGCGCGTGAAGGAAAGGGGCCTTTTGGGGTCAATTCGGCAACTAAAGCGCGCGAAAAAGAGATTGTGGCAACCAGACAATTTATGTCCACGAGATTGGGCGAGGGCGGCGATGGCGGCGATGGGGCAACGGGGATTTGGGTTTGATAATATATTAGTGAATAGGCGATTCAGTAGTGCCCTTTTCGGCCAAAGAGCGGAAACTGGGTTCCAATGTCAGAGGCAATCGATAAAATGATTTACGGTTGGTTCGGAACCCGCATCTACCAAAACGGCAGCACTGACAGAAAACTGCAAATTTTCGGGATGCGGAAAACCACTTAACTTGCCAGCATTGACCAATGGATCAGCGACAGATCTTGGGATGGCCGTCACGATGTCAGACCCCATGACCAAATCAATGCAAGCGGCCTGGCTGAGCAATCGGTATTTGGGAAACCCGTGTCGTTTGAGTAGAGCTTGTGTCTCCGGAGGAAGGCTGGTTTCAAACAAAGAGTCAAATCCTGCAATAACCCAATCATATTTGACGATATTCTCAAGCTGAAGATCGGTTCTCAGTACAGGATGGTTTGGCCGACAAATAACGTAATACGGCTCTTCAACAACCTTGCGAACACGCAACCGGTCAAGATGCGGTAATTGGCTCAGCGTTGCCTGATTGTATAGCAGAAGATGAGCGCGCCTTTGGATCAATTCTTCAATGGCATGGGCCGGAGGCATGGTTTCTGCGTTGATTTTGGTTTTCGGATAACGGTCTGCGAATTTGCCGATGGCAGGATGGATCATTGTGTCCAAAATTGCAGGCCCGCTGACGATTTGAAGAATATGCTCACCGCTTTGTGTGTCGGTTTTCACCGTCTGCGCGAAGCTCAACAGGTCGACAGCCATTGGATAAAGCTTTTTGCCCGCTTCGGTTGGGACAACCGTTCGCGTGGTGCGATGGAATAATTTAACGTCCCAACCTTCTTCCAGTGCCTTGATGCTTTTGGTCAACGCCGAATGGGTGAGGTGCAATTCTTGGGCCGCACTCGAAAAACTCAAGAGTCTGTATACCGCCTCAAAATGGCGCATTAGTCGCAAATCATCCATATGTTCCTATTGGTAACAAATATGTTATTTTATATCAATTTATTTCAGTAAACTGTTTGTCTACCACTCGATCGGTCAAGGATGATCTGAACGGCGAGAGAGCAAAACCATGACATTAGAGTCCATCGTAACTTCAAAAATCGCAATGATCGTTGTCCCGCTCTACTTTATCGCGATCTTTGCAGAGTCCATCTTCAATCACTTCTTCCATGAGCGTGGCGCTGGCGATTGGAAAGACAACGGCGTTTCCATTTTCATGGGATTGGTAAGCGCAATTGCCAATGGAGCAACGGCTTTCCTATCCGTTGGCGCGCTATTCTGGGCGCAGCAATATCAGTTTTATGCCATTCCAATGACGGTTACATCACTCATCGTCTGCTTTGTTCTTGATGATATGCGATACTATTGGCATCATCGTGTTGCCCATCGCTGTCGCTGGGTTTGGGCGATGCATGTCACCCATCACAGCAGTACGCAGTATAATTTCTCTGTGGCATTGCGGCAAGGCTGGACCAAGCATTTCACCGGCACGATGATGTTCAAAATACCATTGGTTTTAATGGGATTTGATCCTGTCGTCGTATTATTCTGCGGTGTCATAAATCCCACCTATCAATTCTTCCTGCATACCGAGCTTATCAACAAAATGCCGCGATGGTTCGAAGCGGTTTTTAACACGCCTTCCCATCACCGTGTGCATCATGGCCGCAACCCCCAATATCTGGATTCTAATTATGCGGGTACCTTGATTATCTGGGACAAGATGTTTGGAACATTTGTGGCGGAAGATGAAGCGGACCGCGTAGATTATGGGTTGGTCAAGAATCTTGAAACCCTAAATCCAATCAAGATCATATTTCATGAATATTGGGGCATAGCCCAGGACGTTTCCAAACGAGGACTAAGCCTGTGGCAGCGCATCTTGTACGTCTTTGCTCCTCCGGGTTGGAGCCATGATGGATCGCGTTTAACGTCAAATGATATCAAAAGCGAACATGAAAAAAAGCAAGAAAATTTACAAAATGCGGCATTTTCTGACGCTGCTCAGTTGAAGATAGCTTAAACTATGCCCGGTCCACATTATGCAATTTCTGAAGCGTTTATCGTTGTGGCTGCGATCTGGTGTGCCGCGTGTTTGGCGCGATCAGGGCAATGGTTGGGCGCATTGGGCAGCGCAATATTTGGAATGGCCGCAGCGATTGGCGTCTATCGATTTGGTGCCAATCAGATTATGGAGTTGGCCAGGTTTCACAAAGACTTCTCGCAAATCGGCGGTTCGATTGCGATGGCATTGGTATCTGCGCAACTGTTACTGGCGGAGCCATCGGTAAATCGAGCTAGGGCTAGAAGATGGGTGGTTCTGGCTGCAGTGATTGTCAGCGCCATCATAGCGTTTAAGGTTCCAGCGCTCACATCGGGTCTGTTCCTCACTTGGCTTTCTGCCGCAACAATTGCGACAGCATTGATTCCTACACGCACCATCGCTAGCAGGATTTCTTTGGTTGCCATTGTTTCGATATTTTCGATAAATTTGCTGCTGGTCCGTCAATCTCCGCACCTAGGTCCGGATCTCAGTTGGCATTTATTTCACACATTGGTCGCTTTATGGTTGCTCGGGATGATCTATGTATTTGCGCATCGTGGTTTTGATGACGAGATCGCCCACTAGTGAAATGCTCTAACGTCCGCCTTCGGGATGAAGCAGTCCCGGCGCATGGTTTGCACTCACTTAGTATCCCCAAACCCCATTTCGTTCCGCACCTGCTTCCCAAAATCTTCATAGATCAGCAACTCCATCGCGCTGGTGCCTGCGGGGTCAAGCGCCGCGAGGGCTCTCTTAGCACATTTTCCTTTGACAGGCTCAGGACGCACCGATTGGGACGGGGTGAATCGTTCCTCTCGACTTGAGGGAGAATGCCACGGAGACTTGGTGTCGTAGCTTTTGCGAAGGCGGCTAGTCGGAGCCGGTGAGGGGGACTTGCGTCGACTCGCCGCTCTCCAACGCAAGCTACTAAGGCTTTGTTCTCCTCCGCAGGCAGGGGGAATCTTGTGCTTTTACCGGTGGAATGATGGATGAGGAGTAGCGTCTAGCCCCCCCCCCCCGGGGGGCGGGGGGGGG
>JABMNS010000388.1 GCA_013204445.1 Sphingomonadales bacterium | reverse complement strand
CCTTGATCTGCGCGACGATATCGGCATCTTCCGGATCGTCGTGCACTTCTTCTTCGGGAGGCACAATAATTTCGCCCGCGGTGCCCGGCTTGAAAAGCGGGAGTCCGGCCGAGAAATGATCGAGCAAGATGCTAAGTACTTGTGGCTTCTGATCACTCCAGTTGGCACCCGGGCCGCAAGTTACTGAGATGAAATCCGACCCGAAGAACACGCCGGTAACATCCCCCAGCGTGAATAGCGCTTCTGCCAGCGGTGATGTCTCGGCATCTTCCGGCGATGCGAAATCGCGGGTTCCGTCGGTCATGACCGGCTGCCCAAGCAGAAATTTGAGGGTCGAGGGGTTTGGTGTTTTTTCAGTTTCAATTAACATAATCGTTATCTGGCGATTATAAGTGGTTCGATCAAGGGTTAAACACAACGCATTGGCGAAAGGAACCACGAATGTTCAGAATATTCACTGGCCAGTAAGATTGGGCCTGCGTATATCCGCCACATGAAACCAACATTCTCCCGCATGGCTCCGTATCTGTCTTTTTTCTTTCTGCTATTCGGTTTACTGGCGATTCCCGGCATGGCCGTCGCGCAAGATGCCAAGCCCGATGATATATTGCCGTGGCTCTACAAAAATAGCGATGTTCCGGTCGACAAGAGCTGGACCTTTGGTGAACTGGACAACGGCATGCGCTATGCGGTGAAACATAATGGCGTTCCGCCTGGGCAGGTGTCGATCCGGTTGCGGCTCGATGTTGGCTCTCTGATGGAAACCGAGGAAGAACAGGGATTTGCTCATTTCATGGAGCATCTGACTTTTCGCGGCTCGGCCCATGTGCCCGATGGGGAAGCGAAACGCGTTTGGCAGAGACTGGGCGCGACATTCGGGAGCGACAGCAATGCTGAAACCACGCCAACGCAAACCGTCTACAAGCTTGGCCTGCCCAATGCCAGCAGGACCAGTCTCGACGAAAGTCTGAAAATATTGTCGGGCATGGTGAGTTCGCCGGGACTGAGCATCACGGCGGTCAATGCGGAGCGCCCGGTGGTATTGGCGGAATTGCGTGAGCGCGCCGGTCCCCAGTCCAAAGTACAAAATGCCACACGGGAATTATTCTTTGCCGGACAACTTATGGCAAACCGCGCTCCCATCGGCACCCCGGAAACATTAAGCTCTGCGACACCGGAGATGCTGCAATTATTCCATCAGCGCTGGTATCGCCCGAAGCAAGCCGTGATCGTTATCGCTGGCGATGGTGATCCAGCGTTGTTCGAGGAACTGCTGAAAAAGCATTTTTCCCAATGGCAGGGCAAGGGCGAAGCGGGCACCATTCCGGACTTCGGCCAGCCCCGGGATATATCCGATATCAGCCAGGTCATTATCGAACCCACATTGCCCCGGTTCATTTCGATGGTCATTGCCCGGCCCTGGGAGCAGGTCGAGGATACCATCGCATATAATCAGCAGATATTGATTGACCTGCTGGCGATGCAGCTGATCAACCGCCGTCTGGAAGCGCGAGCGAGAGCCGGAGGCAGCTATTTGCAAGCAAGCGTAGGGCAGGATGATGTAAGCCGCTCGATTGACGGAACTTTTATCAGCATCATTCCGTTGGGCGACGACTGGGAGGCCGCGCTCAAAGATGTCCGGGCCGTCATTGCCGATGCAACAACCATTCCGCCGTCTGAACTAGATATTGGCCGTGAAATTGCGGAATTTGATGCCGCGCTAGCCATTGGTGTTGAAAGTTATCAAACCGAGGCGGCTCGGAAACAGGCCGATAATATCATCAATGCCGTCGACATTCACGAAACCGTAGCAACACCGCAGGTGGCGCTCGATGTGTTTCGCGCGATGCGGGATCTTTACACGCCGGAGAGGCTGCTCGATTCGACACGCAAATTATTTACCGGCGTTTCCACTCGGGCCTTGCTGACATCGCCCGATGTGATTGACGATGGCAAGGTCAGACTGGCGCAGGCGTTGCGACGCAACGTCGACGCGGCGAGCGATGTTCGTGTCACCCAATCCGATATCGGATTTGAATCGCTGAAGAAAATTGGAAAAAAGGGAACGGTCAAATCATTTCGTAAAATTGAACGCTTTGATGTGGAACAGCTGGAGCTAGCCAATGGTGTGAGGGTGCTGTTGTTTCCGAACACGGCCGAGCGCAATAAGATCATGGTCAATGTCCGTTTCGGCAATGGCTATAGCGGCCTTTCTCCGTATCAGGAAACACTCGCATGGTCTGGCGCTATGGCGTTGATGGCCAGTGGTGTGGGCGACCTCGGACAGGAGGACCTTGACAAGATTACCACCGGGCGCCGGATCGGACTGGGTTTCGGCATCGACAATGACGCGTTCGAGATTACCGCTGATACAAGGCCGTCCGACCTTGGAGACCAGTTGCATTTGATCGCGGGAAAGCTGGCATTTCCGCGTTGGGATGCGGCCCCTGTGATCCGCAGCAAGGCTGCATCATTGATTGGCTATGACAGTTTTTCAGCATCTCCCCAGGCGGTGATGGAACGGGACCTTGAATGGCTTGTGCGCGGCAAGGATCCGCGCTGGAAGACGCCGGACAAGGAAGATTTTGACCAGTTGACCGTCAAGAATTTTCGTCAATTCTGGGAACCCATACTCGCAAGTGGGCCGGTCGAGTTAATGCTGTTTGGTGATTTTGATCGGGAACAGGCGGTCGAGTCCATTCTCACGACATTTGGTGCATTGAAAAGGCGCAAGCCACAGGCGGTGCCGTCCGATGCAAAATCTCCGCGTTTTCCGGCACCGCAGGCTGGTCCGGAAATCCTGGTTCATAAAGGTGACCAGGCACGGGCCGCGGCCATGGTGGCCTGGCCGACCGGCGGCGGACTGGAAGATGTACGGGAAAGCCGCAAGCTCGAAGTGCTGGCTTCTATCTTCAACGACCGACTGTTCGAAATCCTCCGCTCCCAACAGGGAGCAAGCTATAGTCCGCAGGTTGTTAACAGCTGGCCGGTTGAGTTTGAATCGGGTGGTTATATTGGCGCGCAGAGCCAGTTGACGCCGGACAATGTAGATCGCTTTTACAATGTCGTGGCCTTGATTGCCAAGGACCTGCGGGAAAAACCGGTTAGCGCAGATGAGTTGCAGCGGGTGGTTGAACCTTTACGCCAGCTGATCGCCCGGGCCAGTAGCGGCAACAGTTTCTGGATGAGTCAGATGGAAGGAGCAAGTTTCAACCCGCAGAAATTTGCCGCACTGCAAAGCCTGCTGAGTGACTATACCGTCATTACCCCAGAAGAAGTGCAGACTTTGGCTGTCAAATATCTGGATGATAAAAAGAAATGGAAACTAGTTGTCCTACCCGAATCCAATCATCTGGCTGCCAACGAAAATGATCCGGTAGCACCATCACCAGAAGCCGCTGTCAGCAACTAGGTCCTGATCCTAGATTGAGTCCACAAGCGCCAGTATCTGTTCGTTGGTCGGACGTTTTTTATAATCGCCGGATACCGTTTTCGCGATGATCTTGCCGCTCTTGTCGATCAGGAAAACTGAAGCATAAGGAACGCCAGCGGCACGGCCTTCGGTATATTGTGGATCGCGTAATTCAAAGCTATCAATCACTGCGGATGGCTGGTCGGACAGCATCGCATATTGCAACATCTGGTTCTTGGTGAAGCGGTCCTGCTTGTCAGGACTGTCATAGCTGAGACCATAGAGGTTTTAGCCGCGGTCCTTCAGGTCGCCAACGATGGAGTTGATCGATTTCAATTGCGTCTGACAATAAGGACACCATTCAACCGAACGCGTGAAAACGACGAGCGCAGGGCCGTTTTCCAGAATCTGACCCAATGTGGTTTTGTTTCCATTAATTAGCAAACTGGTGGTCAACGGAGCCTGTTCTCCAATCGCCAGTCCGGCATCGATGCTTTCCGCTGCAGTGATCGGCGCCACGACTGTTTCTGGCTTGCTTTCCAGCTGTTCGGTGACCTCGGAGCCGGCCTTGGAAGCCGGTTCGGAGCAAGCGGACAGCGCAAGCACTGCGACGGAAGACAATGTTAAGGCGGTTTTTTTCATGTCATGATCTATTCAGCTATCTCTGCAGTTGTTCGCGGTTCAAAGGCATTCCGTTACAGCTTCGGTATATTATCTCTGTAGTGCACAAATCATTCGACAAGCCCTGCTGAGCCTCATCCAAAACCAGCTTTTACCATCACAATACATATTTGGACAGGTCCGTATCTTTGGCGATTTCCGAAAGCTGCTTTTCAACATAGGCCGTGTCGATGCTAATTTCTTCACCAGCGCGATCTTCCGCCGTAAAGCTTATCTCTTCCAGCAGCTTTTCCATGACGGTCTGGAGCCGACGTGCGCCGATATTCTCGACCGTCTCGTTCACGTTGGCTGCAATCTCGGCAAGCTTCTTGATCGCACCTTCGGTGATGTTGATCGTAACATCTTCCGTGCCAAGAAGTGCGATATATTGCTCAGGTAAATTGGCTTTGGTTTCCGTCAATATCCGGACGAAGTCGGCTTCGGTTAGACCCCGCAATTCCACCCGGATCGGCAAGCGGCCCTGTAGTTCGGGGAGCATGTCGCTCGGTTTGGACATGGAAAAGGCACCGGATGCAATGAACAGGATATGATCCGTTTTCATCGGACCATATTTGGTCGCGACCGTCGTCCCTTCGATCAACGGCAGAAGGTCGCGCTGCACACCCTCCCGGCTGACGGATCCGCCGCGCACATCGCTCACCGCGATCTTGTCGATTTCATCGAGGAAAACAATACCATTGGACTCGGCATCGCTGATTGCAGCCCGCGAAATATCATCATCATCAAGACGCTTGTCGGATTCCTCTTCAACCAGCTTGTCCCAAGCATCAGCAACGCGCATTTTCCGACGCTTCAAGCGGCTTTGACTGAAAGCCTTGCCCATCATGTCCGATAAGTTGATCATGCCAACCTGACCATTCATCCCGGGAATATCCATAGGGGTATTGGGCGTATCTTCGACTTCAATCTCAATCTCGGTGTCGTTCATATGATTGTCGACAACCCGTTGGCGGAAACTTTCCCGCGTTGCTTCGCTTGCATTTTCCCCGCACAACACGTCGAGCAGCCGTTTCATGGCAGCTTCTGCAGCGGCCTCATGCACTGCCAATCGCCGACGTTCGCGTTCGAGGCGGACGGCTTCTTCTGCGAGATCGCGGGCGATCTGTTCGACATCTCGGCCGACATAGCCGACTTCAGTGAATTTGGTGGCTTCTACCTTGATAAACGGAGCATCTGCCAGTTTTGCCAGGCGCCGGGAAATTTCGGTTTTACCGCAACCGGTGGGCCCGATCATCAGGATATTTTTGGGGGTCACTTCTTCGCGCAGTTCAGCGGGAAGCCTTTGTCGCCGCCAGCGATTCCGCAGCGCGACGGCAACTGCGCGCTTGGCGTCCTGCTGGCCGATAATATGCTCGTCCAGCGCCTTGACGATGGCTTTGGGGGTCAGGTTCGCCTGCATGCTAATTTCTCTTCATTCATGTGGTAAGGGGGCGACAGGAGCTAGGTTTCGCTGTCGAGCGTTTCAATCGTGATCTGGTCGTTTGTGTAGACACAGATTTCCGCAGCGATTTCCATGGCTTTTCTGGCGAGTTTTTCGGCGTTTTTCTCATAGTCCATCAGTGCGCGAGCCGCAGAGAGAGCGAAGTTGCCTCCGGAACCAATCGCCGCAATGCCTTCATTGGGTTCCAGCACATCACCATTGCCGGTAAGTATGAGGGTAATGTCCTTGTCCGCCACGATCATCAGCGCTTCCAGGTTGCGCAAATATTTGTCTGTGCGCCAATCCTTCGCGAGCTCGACGGCGGCGCGCATCAGCTGTCCGTTATGCCGTTCCAATTTGGCCTCAAGCCGCTCAAATAATGTGAAGGCATCTGCGGTGGCGCCGGCAAAGCCGCCGATCACCGATCCATCGTGCAATTGTCTCACTTTGCGGGCGTTCCGTTTCATTACGGTCTGTCCCATGGAGACCTGGCCGTCACCGACAACGACGACCTTGCCATTTTTCCGCACCGATAGGATTGTCGTACCATGCCAT
>JABMNS010000387.1 GCA_013204445.1 Sphingomonadales bacterium | reverse complement strand
ATCGAAACCGGCCCGCAATCGGTCACGTTGAAGGCCGTTGCAGGGCGGATTGGCCGCACCCATGCCAATCTTTTGCACCATTTCGGTTCCGCCTCCGGCCTGCAAAAGGCGCTTGCCGCCTATTTGTCAGACGAAGTCTGCGGTATGATCGCGCAGGCGATCCTGAAATCCCGCTCCGGGGAAGGCAGCGTGCGCGACATTGTCGACCTGACCTTCGATGCCTTTGACAAGCAGGGTGCTGCAGCGCTCTGGTCCTGGATGATGCTGACCGGCAATGAAGACGCGCTCGACCCGATCGTCGAAGCGATTCACAAGCTGGTCGACGATGTCGGGGAAGGCGGCCAAAAAGATCGCGAGATGCATGAAGATACGCTTGCGCTGGTGCTCATGGCATTGGGCGACGCGTTGATTGGCGAGCGCTTGTCCGGATCGCTGGGGCTGGCGCGCAATTCCGCGCGTGACATGGCCGAGCGGCAACTGGAAGATGGCATGGATCGCTGGGAGAGCGATCAAAAAACCTAAGCTTCCTTAGCCATATCAATCCTTGGCGAACAGTTGATCATCGCTGGCAAAGGCCTTGAACTCGAGCGCATTCCCGCTTGGATCATGAAAAAACATCGTCGCCTGTTCGCCGACCTGCCCCTGGAAGCGAATCGTCGGCGCGATGACAAATTCGATAGCGGCTGCGGATAGACGGTCTGCAAGTGCCTGCCATGCGGGCATCGTCAGTACGACGCCGAAATGCGGCACTGGAACCTGTTCGCCATCGACCGGATTGGCCATCGGCCGGGCCACGAAATTCTCATCCAGATGCGCGACAATCTGGTGCCCGAAAAGACTGAAGTCGATCCAGTGGCTGTCGCTGCGACCTTCATCGCAGCCCAGCAGGTCACCGTAAAATATGCGAGCGGACTGAAGATCATGCACCGGGAAGGCCAGATGGAAGGGGCGTAAGGGGGCGAGGGGTTCAATGTTCATTGCGGGGCTGCTTTTCTTCCGGTGCGGCAAGCACAAAACAATGATCGAAATCCAGATTGGAACTCTGACCCAGAGATTTTCGCTTTTTGGCGTCGGCCAGCATTGTTTCCCGGCTTCGGGTCAACAATATATCGCTTTTCTGACCGCTCAACCCCTCGGCCCGCATCCTATCGCGCGCGCGGCTGTCGAGCACGGCTGCCAATGTCTTGAGATCCTGCGCGGTCTTGGACAGGCCTTCACGGCCGTGGACCTCGTCATAGGCAAGTTGCAGCATTCCGGCGCATTGGGTCAGGTCGGGTTTTGGTTTGGGCGGAACCGCAGCATCGAGTAGAGACAGGCAGGCCGCCATTCCGCTTCTGACCAGCTCATCCGGATCGGCGGCTTGTTGCGCCCAGGCTTGCTGGGCTGCCACCGCCGCCAAAATATCTTCCCGGACCTGCTCCCTAGTTCTGCCGGTATCGTCCATTATCTGTTGGCCGACCAGACCGGCATAAGTGGCGCCGCGTTCGCTGAGCAACGGAAAATCAAGCGCGCTCTCGACGCCGCGCTCCTGTTCCGAAGCGATGATTGCCAGGCCGGCAACACAGGAGAGGTCACGCCGCTGGATTTCATCGAGCGGTTCGGGTGAGCTGACCGCCGGTTGCGACAAGGCGAGCATCAGGAGGGGCATGAAATTCATGGATCGGTAATAGCAAGCAAATGACGGTTCGGGCAATTAGCAATTGAATGGTGATCGCGAACACGGCAAAAGCTGACGGTGTCAAAAATCCTGGAAATGATCGCCCGCCATCCATACGGAATCTCGCTGCTTGCGGGCGGCTTGAGCGCAACTGGCTTCGCGCCGCTAAACCTGTGGCCGCTGGCCCTGCTGATGCTGGCGCTGTGGATGGAGATCCTGATGCAGGCGACGAGCCGCAAAGTCGCCTTTTTCACCGGCTGGCTGTTTGGCTTAGGCCATTTTATCATCGGCCTGAACTGGATCGCCAAGGCCTTCACCTTCCAGGCGGCTATGCCGGAATGGCTGGGCTATGTGGCTGTGGTGCTGCTCTCGCTCTATCTGGCCGTTTTCCCGGCATTGGCAGCGCTTGCGGCATGGTGGCTCGGCAAGGACAAGTCTTGGGCGTTTATCTTGGCCTTGGCCGGGACCTGGATCATCACCGAATGGCTGCGTAGCTGGGTGTTCAGCGGCTTCATTTGGAATCCGCTGGGTTCGATTGCCCTGCCACTCGGTCAGGTGACGACTCTTAGCATGTTTATCGGATCCTACGGCCTTGCCGCGATCCTGATCGCCGGAGCTGGCGGCCTGCGGCTGCTATGCCTGAAAAGATGGAAGGCGGCGTTTCCGCTTATTCTTATTTTTGCGGGACTATCATTGATTCCCCATCATCAGATCAAGGAAATTTCGTCGGACCAGCCGCCGATCACCGTGGTCCAGCCCAATATCGGCCAGCAGGACAAATGGAAGGCCGGTTACGAAGAGCAGAATCTGGTAAAGCTGGCCGAGCTGACTCTCCGCAAAGATGATAGTCCTCGGATCATTTTCTGGCCGGAAGCGGCTATTCCCGATTATCTCGAGACCGGCTACCCGGCCCGCTATTATTACGGTCGTCCACCGGAATTTGTCCGTCAGCAGCTCGGCGGACTGATGAAGCCTGGCGATGTGCTTGTGCTGGGCGCGCTCAAACTGGAATTTGATGAGGCCGGCGGCCGCGCGGTCGGTGCCCGCAACAGTGTCTTTGCAATGGATGCGCAGCATGAATTGCTGGGGCGTTATGACAAGGCGCATCTGGTTCCTTATGGCGAATATCTGCCGATGCGACCGCTTTTGTCCGCCATCGGCCTGTCTCGCCTCGCTCCGGGAGATTTTGATTTCTGGCCGGGGTCTGGCGCCAGTTCGATCGATCTCGGCCGATTTGGCAAGGCTGGCCTGCAGGTCTGTTATGAAATCATCTTCTCAGGACAGGTTGTCGATCGCGACAACCGGCCGGATTTTATTTTCAACCCTTCCAATGACGCTTGGTTCGGCAGCTGGGGGCCGCCGCAGCATCTGGCTCAGGCGCGCTTGCGGGCAATCGAAGAGGGGCTGCCGGTAATCCGTTCCACCCCGACCGGCATTTCCGCGGTGATTGACGCGAACGGAGCGGTCAGAGCCAGCGTGCCGATGGGGCAATCGGGCCGGATTGATAGCCCCCTGCCGCGGGCGAAGGCGCCTACGCTTTTTGCGCGATATGGCAATGTCCTGCCGCTCGGTTTGGCCCTGATTTTGCTGCTATCTGCCATTGCTATCCGTGCACGCGCTCGTTAAAGATCATATAAACTTTTCTTTATGTCGTAGCGGCCTACCTCTTGCTCGCCAAAAACCGGGAATCTAACATGCGTTCAGAATTTATTTTTACCTCCGAATCGGTCTCTGAGGGCCATCCTGACAAGGTCTCGGATCAGATATCGGATGCCATCGTCGACCTGTTCCTTTCCAAAGACCCGGAAGCTCGGGTGGCTTGCGAAACCCTGACCACCACCGACCGGGTGATTCTTGCAGGAGAGGTCCGCGGCGCGGGCATGATCGATACGGACGGCAATTGGGCACCTGGTGCGCAGGAAGAAATCCAGGCCGCTGTCCGTGAAACGGTAAAAAAAATCGGCTATGAGCAGCACGGGTTTCACTGGCAGAATCTGACCTTCGAAAATTATCTGCACCCGCAATCGGCGCATATTGCGCAAGGCGTGGACGAAAGTGGCAACAAGGATGAAGGTGCCGGTGATCAAGGCATCATGTTCGGCTATGCCAGCGACGAAACGCCGGAACTGATGCCGGCCACGCTGCAATTTTCGCATGAGATATTGAAGCAGATGGCCAATGATCGCCACAACGGAAAGGCGCCGTTCCTCGAGCCCGACAGCAAGAGCCAGGTTACCCTGCGCTATGTCAATGAAGTGCCGGTCGAGGCGGTTGCTCTGGTGGTCTCGACGCAACATGCGCCGGGCTATTATAAGGACAGCGATAATCCGGCGCTCTATCAGGAATTGCACGACTATGTGATGGACGTATTCCATTCAGTGCTGCCGGAAGGTTTTATCACCGACAAGACGGTGTTTCACGTCAACCCAACCGGACGGTTTGAAATTGGCGGTCCGGACGGCGACGCCGGCCTCACCGGACGAAAGATCATTGTTGACACTTATGGCGGTGCTAGCCCCCATGGCGGCGGTGCCTTTTCCGGCAAGGATCCGACCAAGGT
>JABMNS010000386.1 GCA_013204445.1 Sphingomonadales bacterium | reverse complement strand
GGGCAGGAGCAGGAGCGGGAGCGAAAGGCGCGGACACAAATGTTCCACCACCGCGCGCGACCTTGATCTTGCGGTCACCATCCTCGACTTCAATCTCGTTCAGGCCTGCCTTTTCGAGTATAGCGGCCAGATCACGGACCAGTTTGATGTCCACATTCATGCCTTCACCCGTTTCTTTATTTGCAGACATATTTTGTCCTTATGCTGTCATTAAAATTGGTTGGCAGCGTCCAGCGCCAGTTGATAGCCGAACGCACCAAAGCCGCAAATCGTTCCTTTTGCAACAGGTGCAATAAAACTCTTGTGGCGATATTCTTCGCGCGCGGCGGGATTCGAAATGTGCACTTCGATAACCGGAGTGCTGATTGCCTTGATCGCATCGGACAGGGAGAGCGATGTATGGGTCAATGCCCCGGCGTTGAGGATTATCGCATGCGCATCTTTTGCAGCGGCTTCGTGCAGCCAGTCGACCAGATGGCCTTCATGGTTGCTCTGGCGAATGTCGACGTCGAAGCCGAGCGTCTGCGCATGATCTTCGATTTGCCCGGCGATCTCGTCGAGCGTTTCTGAACCATAGACTTCTGGTTCGCGCATGCCCAGCATATTGAGATTGGGCCCGTTCAATACAAAGATGGTCTTGGCCGCCAAGATATTGTTCCTTCCCAAAGGCTTTTGGTTGCGACTGGAGCAACCTCTTTATATGGCTCGTTTTTGAAAAGCGAGATCAAAGACATGAAAGTTAACAAAATGGCTGAAATTCAGATCCGGTTGAACGGTGATGACCACAAGATTGCTGCTGGCGGTTCCATCGCTGATCTGGTGCGTTCGCTTGATCTCGACCCAGCCAAGGTGGCGGTCGAGCGCAATCGCGAGATTGTTACGCGCTCGACCCTGGGAGAGGTCATGGTCGAGCCCGGCGATGAACTGGAAATCGTGCATTTTGTTGGCGGCGGCTCCGGCAACGACAGCTGGACGGTTGCGGGACGAACATTTCAATCCCGGCTGATCGTCGGCACGGGCAAGTATAAGGATTTTGCAGAAAACGCGGCTGCGGTCGAAGCGTCTGGCGCGGAAATTGTCACTGTGGCCGTCCGCCGCGTCAATGTCACCGACCGCAATCAGCCTGTATTGATGGACTATATTGATCCGAAGAAAATCACCTATCTTCCAAACACTGCCGGCTGCTTTAATGCCGAGGATGCCATCCGCACTCTGCGGCTAGCCCGCGAGGCTGGCGGCTGGGAACTGGTTAAGTTGGAAGTGCTCGGCGAGGCGAAGACGCTCTATCCGAATATGCGCGAAACACTGGAGGCAACCGAGGTGCTGGCCAAGGAGGGTTTTAAGCCGATGGTTTATTGCGTCGATGACCCGATCGGGGCGAAACAGCTGGAAGACGCAGGTGCGGTGGCGATCATGCCGCTCGGCGCACCGATTGGGTCTGGGCTCGGCATCCAGAACCGTGTGACGATCCGATTGATCGTCGAAGGGGCGAATGTGCCGGTGCTAGTCGACGCCGGTGTAGGCACCGCGAGCGATGCAGCGGTTGCCATGGAGCTGGGTTGTGACGGCGTGCTGATGAATACTGCGATTGCCGAGGCGAAAGAACCGGTGCGAATGGCGCGGGCGATGAAGTTGGCGGTCGAGGCTGGGCGCGAGGCTTATTTGTCTGGCCGGATGGGTCGCCGGATGTATGCCGACCCGTCAAGTCCGCTATCCGGACTGATTTAGCCGTCTAATACAGAATGATTCGGCGTTATCTGTAACTATTTGATTCATAACAAAAGATACATGGTAATAGATTGGTCGACCAGAGATTGTCGTTCGTCGAAGCGGGTCGGCGTTTGTCGATTACAATGGCGGTTTATCGAACGTGGGATGCTCGTCCGGGATCGCTCCGCTACCTAGGAATGCGAGGCGGGAGCATAACCCTACGTCTCTCCAGACAGCCCTTCCCCGGCCCGTTAGATATTTTGCTCCCGTTCTCGTCCCCTGGTGGGCAGCGCCGGCCCTACTTTCCGGCACCGCCCCGAAAATATTATGAGGAGTAAGAAAATGTTGAATATTATCTTTACCAAGGCCGTTTGCGCGGTTGCTGCTATTGGCTTAACCGCGACCGGATTTACCGTCAGCGCGAAAGCCCAGAGCCGGACCGTGCTTACGGCCGTTGTCAACTATACCGATCTGGATTTGAACACCGAAGATGGTCAAACCACCCTTCAGGGACGCCTAAAAGGAGCTGTTCGCAAGGTTTGCGGAAGCTATGACTCGAAAAACTTGGTCGATGTGCAGGATTACGGCGTCTGCATCAATCAGGCAAATTCCTCGGCTAAACGTGCCAGCGTGACGATCATGGCGGCAGCAAAATCGGGCAAGCCGATCGAAACCGCAATGGTGATCAGCAACTAAAGCAATATTTTAAGAGCCGCAAACCCCCAATAAGCGGCCGAAATTTGGCCAAACCAAACTTTTAAAAACCTCGGCGTCCCTTGCGCCGGGGTTCTTTTTTGAATGGATCTCGCTTCAATCTATAAATCAATACAACAACGCAAATTCAATTTTTTTGTAAATATGTAAATGATTGTAACAGAGATAGTCTTTGAGGTTTCTGCTTTGCACGTCGAGGCAGCGGGAAGCCATAATGCCTGGGAGGTTGTATAGAAATTGGTAGGTAGGGAAAATCGGAGAGAGTTATCGGTCCTTTCGGCGATGCCCTGCGCCATAATCATTTGTTGAAAAGCCAGATGGGTGATCAGCCGAAAAGCCGAAGTGGCCGCCGCCGTAAACGACGGTTCGTTGAGTCTTTAGGAAGCATGCGACCGCTATGATCTCGAGCAGCGCGAAATATGCGTGGCCTGTGTTTGTTCGCCTGAAGATGAGAATGGAGCCGCAGCCTTTGCTTCCAATATCAAGGCCGTTTCTGAACTCTGCTAGATGTTTGCCCGCTATGGACTTGGCGTGTCGATTGACGATTATGGTGCCGGTCACTGGAATATCTGGTCAAGGACTGGCGCAGCTTTTGATCGCAGGGTTCGGCGAATTTTTTAGAGCTGAAGGTACGATTTCGGCATGGCCTTCCAAGCCTTTCCTCGGGATTCGGGACACATATTTAGGCGCTGTTCGCGAAGGCGTGATGGCCATCAGCAAAAAGCGTAACGGAAGGTCACCGGTTGGCATTTCTTAAACTTAACAGATTAGCATATCGGATAAATTTGCACTATGCTGCCTGCCATTGGGGCAGGCTTTGAGGAATTGCCATGAAACAGCTTAGTGCATTGGATGCAATGTTTGCTTATACGGAAACACCGAACACGCCGATGCATATCGGGCAATTG
>JABMNS010000385.1 GCA_013204445.1 Sphingomonadales bacterium | reverse complement strand
TTGACCTGCACCGACGGCAGGATCAGCCGCGGCATATCGAGCGTCTTGTCCCGCTCGGTCCGCATTTTGACAAATTCGTCCTCGCTCACTCCGTGATGGGCATGAATATTGTTTTCCCGCTCTTCGGCGACGGTGGTTTCCCAGACATATTCGGTCCGGCCGGTGGGCAAATAATCATGACACATGAACAGGCGGGTGGTGTCCGGGAGCGATAGTATCCGCCGCATCGAGCGGTAGAGCTTGCGCGCATCACCGCCTGGGAAATCGGCCCTAGCCGTTCCATAGTCGGGCATGAACATCGTATCGCCAACAAAGACTGCGTCACCCAAGACATAGGCGATACAAGCGGACGTGTGGCCGGGAACATGCACCACGGTCACTTCGAGCATGCCGATCTTGAACGTATCGCCATCGGCGAACAGATGGTCAAAATCCGATCCGTCCCGTTGAAATTCGGTTCCGGCGTTGAACAATTTGCCAAACACATTCTGCACCATAACGATATGCTCGCCAATGGCAATTTTGCCGCCAAGCTTTTCCTGCAGATAGGGGGCCGCCGACAAATGATCGGCATGGGCATGGGTCTCGAGCAGCCATTCGACCTTCAGGCCATGGGCATTGGCATAGGCGATCACTTCATCGGCGGAATCGAAGGAGGTCCGGCTGGAAGCCGGGTCGAAATCAAGCACGCTGTCGATGATGGCGGCGCATTTGGTCCCTGCATCATGCACCACATAGGTCACGGTATAGGTTGACTGATCAAAAAACGCCTTGATCACAGGGATATTGCGTTGGGCATGGGAGATCTGTTCTGTTGCATGAATCAGGGTCGAATCAGTCATAGAAAATTCCTCATATTCATATTTACATATATTATGTAATACACTATATTTGATGCGTCAATATTCCAACGCTGCAAACTTTAAGGAGGTGCCAAAGTTAATGTCAGACGAGTTGCAGATAGGGTCCGGTTCATTGCGTGTTGGCGACGCCGCGCCGGATTTCGAGGCGCGCACAACCCATGGTCCGGTCAAGCTGTCTGATTACCGCGGCCGGTGGCTAATATTTTTTTCCCATCCCGCCGATTTCACGCCGGTATGCACCACCGAATTTGTCGCTCTGGCGCGCCATCAGGACAAGTTTGATGCGCTGGACTGTGCTTTGCTCGGCCTGTCCGTGGACAGTCTTTACGCCCATCTCGCCTGGGTGCGCGCCATCGAGGACAGATTTGGTGCCACCATATCCTTTCCGATTGTCGAGGATCCGAGCATGGCCGTTGGTCACGCCTTTGGCATGATAGATGAAAATGCAGCCGATTCTGCAGCGATGAGGACCAGCTATTTTATCGACCCCCAGGGCATTATCCGGGCGACAACATGCTATCCGCATAATGTTGGGCGCTCGGTCGACGAGATGATCCGTATGTTGGCGGCCCTGCAACTCACTGATGAGAAAAACATCCTGACTCCAGAAGGTTGGCGACCCGGGGATGATGTGCTCGCGATACCGCCGCTATCGGCCAAAGATATCAGCCGTGATGAAGACTGGTTTTGTCATGTGGTGAAAGCCCCATGACGGCTATTTTTGAAAGCCGCGATCGGGCGGATGCTGCGACGGAGAAGCTGAAGGTCTATGCGCAGCCGCAGCGGTTGATGATCCTGTCCTACCTGCTGCGCGGTGAAAGCAGTGTCAGCGAGATTTATACAGCGACCGGCATAGGCCAACCGGCGCTCAGTCAGCAACTGGCCGCTCTTAGGCAGGCAGATGTCGTTAAAACGCGCCGCGAAGGGAAGAAGGTCTGCTATGATCTTGCTGATGATGTCTCGCGTCTCTGTGTCAGAACGATGGAGCTTTTGTTGGCGGATAATTTAGACCCCAAACGGATTATGAAGGCAGCGACTTTATTCGGCGTTACGACTAACAAACCGTTGGCCGGCAGCGGCACGGCCGGCTTTGTAAAAATCTTATAGGATAGGAAAATCCTCCATGAGTCATGATAGCAGCGACCAAAATCTGCAGCCCGAAGAACTGAAACCGGAGGACTGGGCGGGTGAAATGGGGTTAAAATGGCTGGCCAGCCTTTCCCTGTTTGAAGAAATGATCGCGCCCATTGGCGACGCATTGCTGGCTCGGGCCGATTATCAAGATGGCGAGACGGTGATTGATCTGGGTTGCGGCGGCGGCGGCACTACGCTTGCTATTGCAAGTGCGGTTGCGTCTGCCGGCAAGGTCATGGGTGTCGATATTTCGCCCGACCTGATCGCTGCGGCGCAGAAGCGTGCGGCAGACACGGGCATGGCCAACATAGATTTCACCTGCGCCGATGCATCAACCGTCAAATTGCCGGACGCGCCCTATGACCGGCTCTTCTCCCGCTTTGGCAGCATGTTTTTTGAAGATCCGGTCAGTGCTTTTTCAAATCTGCATGGCCTGGTCCGCAAGGGCGGCCGCATCGATCTCGCGATATGGGGGCCCCCGCGCGATAATTTGTGGATGATGGAAATGATGGGCGTCGTCAGAAATTATGTCGAAGTCCCACCCGCGGTTCCGCGCGCGCCTGGACCATTCGCATTCGAAGATCTCGAATATTTCGGTGAGATCATGGATGGTAGTGGTTTCACCAATGTCGACGTGATCGCTTATGAGGGTCTGCAGCCGGTCGGCGGCGTCGGTGCGACACCCGAGCAAGCCGTCGCATTTGCTTTTTCTGCCATGGCGGTCGGCCGTCTGTTGAGTGACAAAGGCGATGCGATATTTGCGGCAGCCAGAAAAGAACTGACCGATGTTTTTGCCAGACATCATGTGCCCGGGAAAGGTGTTATGATGCAGGGCAAAGCTTGGATGGTATCGGCAATCGCGTAAACTAATGAGACTTAATATGTATCAAGGCGTCCGCGCGCGTAAATCCAAATTTTACGCGCACGCGGCATCGATAGAGCCTAGTGTTTGCAACCGACGGTCAGCGCCATAACAAGATCAGGGATCGGAGGTTGGTTTGGGAAAGACGGCAAGATATAATTATTCTGCATCCGCGCTCTTGACCGAATCAGTTCATCCATCTAGGGGTCATTTCATCAACACGACGCGGCTCACATTGGGCCCCACAGTGTTGGTCGTCAAAATTTGTAACAACGGTTCTCCCCGGTAGCAATAGCGGGAAAAATCGTTGTCTCTGCGTTTTGGTGGGCTCTTTGACATTGTAATTATAGATGAAGGGACATGTGGGCGGCGGCCCCAGACCCGGGAACTTCAAGGTTCCGGTGCTCTGGTAAGTTAAGTCGTTCCATAGGTTTCATGAGAAAGCTTCGGTTTTATCATGTCTCCGAACATGTCCTTTATATGTATCCATATACGTAAAAATGATTTGTGCAGGAACGGCTCCTTGAAATGAATCAGTTTTAGCGAATGGCAGATTTCGGTCTGTGTCGTTAGAATTGTACATCAAACTTGAGAGTTTGATCCTGGCTCAGAACGAACG
>JABMNS010000401.1 GCA_013204445.1 Sphingomonadales bacterium | reverse complement strand
GTCTTTTGCTTTTAAGATAGATTCTACGGATACGGGAGTAGATTGGCGTTTAGGAACGCCTCGCGTTGACCTACGACCGGACGGCAGACGATGAGTAGAGGACTTGTACAACCTTTATTTCCTAACCCCCCAGAGGGTTATGATCAAAAATACCAGATCGAAGTTATGCGAGCTTTCTCGGTATTTTTGCAGCAAGTAAATAATCCGGGACCTTGGCAAGCGTCTGCATTGACCCTTCCGAACCTGCAAACAGATAATGTTGGCCTTCCTTTAGGCGGTATATTTCAATATGGAGATGAGTTACGTATTACCGTAGCTAATCTGCCATACGCCAGAGGGTCACAAGCAACGGGAGCTGTAGGTCAAACTACTGTAGTAATATCATGAATGATCAGACTATTTTAACAATGCCTAACGGCAGCCAATGGAAACCTTCTACCAGCCTTGATACGGTTCACTGCGTTACTTGTAAAAACGTAGTGGATACTCCGGCTGAAATTGCTTCTTATCCAGACGGAAACTGCCCCGAGTGCGGTTCTTCGTGGACGGGAGCAGAGAAGAGAAGTACAATAATACAGGTGACCATGCCTGAAAGCATTACTGGTGGAGCGGGATAATGGCAAAATTAGCAAAAGAAGTTGGAATAATCGTTGAAGAGCCCGAAATAGAGGTAATTATTGAAGGGCCTGACGGTGACGATGACTACGAAACTGACGATGAAATGGCGGAAGATACTTCGGTTGAATTAGCTGTTCCTGAAGGCGGTATCGGTGGTTTTGCTATGTCTGAAGCGGACTTTGCTATTCTTGAGGCTGAAGAAGCCAAGAAAGAGTTTGGCGAAGAAGGTTTAGCCCAGTTTACAGCAGTTGCTAAGAAGATGGCAGGCCACGGTCGCTTTGGCGATGACAGTGTTGCACACATTCAAACCGGGGAGATGGTTGTCCCTTTAACGCTCCTCGAAAGTAACCCTGCTTTAAAAGCACAGATTTTTAAAAGCTTGCGCGAAAACGGTATTGAAGACCCCGAACAGTACGTTGTGGGCAGTAATGCCAACAGCATTAACCCTGAAACAGGTTTGATGGAATTTGGATTCTTTTCCAAGCTTTGGAAAGGCATTAAGAAAGTCGTTAAGTCTGTTGTTAAGATCGTCAAGAAGATTGCTCCAATTGTCTTGCCTATCGCATTAGCATTCTCGCCTCTCGGAGCAATTTACGGTGCCGCTTTAGGTTCTGGTATCGGAACCCTAATAAATGGCGGCAGTATTAAGGACGCTCTGAAGTCCGCACTGATTTCTGGTGCTACGGGTGCAGTCTTTAAAGGGTTTACTGGCCCAGACAGCTTTGGAACAAATATTTCAAATTCCTTGGCGGACCCTTTAGGTCGTGTAAGTCAGACTATTGAGGGTGCGAAAACAAGCATGGGTAACGTTTTCGGATCAGAAGCCACTAAATTAGCGAATGCTACGGGCGGAGTCGGTGGCGCGGCGAAAGCGACCTTCTTCAGCCCCTATGTGTCTGCGGCAGCGGCTGCCGCACCAATTGCTAAAACGGTCGTCCCTGATGGCGCTACGGTAAACTCCCAAGGTCAGGTAATAGATGCAGCACCTGTTGCAGACGGAGTTACGAAATCAATAGTAGACACCGGAGCCGTAGT
>JABMNS010000046.1 GCA_013204445.1 Sphingomonadales bacterium | reverse complement strand
GTATCGGCATATTGATGGCCAAGGAAGACGGTAAGCCGCTGGCGAAGATTTTCGATAGCGGCGCGATCGTCATGCAGAAAGTCACGATGATCGTCATGGAATTGACGCCCTTCGGCGTGTTCGCGCTGATGGCGTGGGTTGCCGGTACGCTGGGCACCGATGCCCTGATATCGCTGGCTCAGCTGGTCGGGCTCAATTATCTTGGCTGCCTGCTGATCATCGGGGTGATGTACTCGGCGATGATCAAGTTTCTGGCCAAATTGCCAGTGATCGATTTCTTCCGCGGCATCGTCGATGCGATTGCGGTCAGCTATTCTACCGCTTCGTCCAACGCGACCCTGCCGGTGACCCTGCGCTGCGTCGAACGCAATCTCGGCGTCAGCAATTCGGTGGCAAGCTTCTTGGTCTCGCTGGGCGCAACGATCAATATGAACGGAACCGCCATGTATCTGGGCCTTGCCACCCTGTTCGGCGCCCAAATTTTCGGCGTCGATCTGACCTTCGGTGACTATGTCTTGATCTCGATCACCTCGACCCTCGGGGCCATTGGCGCAGCGGGCATTCCAGGCGCGGGCCTGATCATGATGGCGCTTGTATTTGGCAGCGTGGGTGTGCCGCTCGAAACCATCGCCTTTGTCGCCGGCGTCGACCGGATCATGGATATGATGCGCACGACCACCAATGTCTCGGGTGATGCCGCAGTTGCGGTGACGGTGGCAGCTATGACCGGTGAGATTGACCGCGAGGAAATGATTTCGGCTGATGATGTTTAGGGAAGAAGCGCTGTTCTAACGCCGGCCGTCAGTTCGCCGCCTTGGCCGCAAAAGCCGGCCTTGCGGCAGATTTTCTGGCAAAATGGCCCTGATGCGATGGACGAACCAAACTGGCTCAGGAGAGGGCCTTTTTCATCAAGACGGCTGCGGTGATATCGCCCGCCACATTAACGACGGTCCTAGACATGTCGAGAAGTCGATCGACGCCAAGAATAATCACAAGCCCCGCAGCTGGAATTCCAAATCCTGCTGCAACGCTCGCCAGTATCGCAATGCTCACGCCGGGTGTACCCGGTGCGCCGATGGAGGATGCTACCAGAGTTCCCACCAATAATATCGTTTCAGCCAGACTAAGGTCTACGCCCGATATTTGCGCTAGGAACAATATTGCAACGCTTTGATAAAGTGCTGTGCCCGCCATGTTCATGGTCGCTCCGAGTGGAATCACCAAGTTCGCGACGTCGTCTGGTACATGAAGCTTGCGTGCGGTCTGGATCGTGCTTGGCATGACCGCAGACGAACTGGAAGTGGAAAATGCCAGCAGCAAATTTGGCCCGGCGATTTTGAAAAAGGAACGGAATTCAAGCCCGCCGATCAGTTTCAGTAGCACGGCGTATATCAAGAAGAGAAGCGCCAGCCCGAGGAGTACTGTGCCGACATAGTTGAGCAGGCCAAGCAGAGAGTTCGGCCCGATCTGGATCATCAACTGTGCCATTAAACCGAAAACGGCGAGTGGAGATAACAGCATCGCCCATTTTACGATGGTCATGGAAATAGACATGAGCGAGTCGAGTAGCGCGAGGAGGGGGGCGGCCTTCTCCCTTCGAACCTGAGTGGCAGCGACCCCTGTCAGCACAGCAAGAATAACGATGGCCAGCAGGTCTCCCTGGATTACGGAAGCCGCTGGATTGGTTGGAAGTACACCGGCAACAAGATCCGGCAGCCGCGCCAGATCAAAGCTTTGCATTTGGCTTGCTTGGGATGCTACGTTTTCAAGAGGCAGTTCCAGCCCGATGCCCGGTTCGAATAGTCGGGCCAAATAGATGCCAATACAGGCCGCGATGCATGTGGTTGAGATAATGAACATGCCCAAACGCACACCCAGCTTCCGCATGGCTTGATTCGAAGGGACGCCCGCAAGACCGCTCACGATTGACGCAAAAACCAGAGGCACCAGAACGATGGCGATGAGCCCGAGAAAAAGCTGCCCGGGAAGAGCTAGCCAGTCACCGATCATGTTGGCCGTTGCAGCCGGGACCCATCCGGTCGTAGGGCCAAGCAGCATACCCGTGCCGACGCCGATCACCATCGCAATGAGCACCTGTGCCCATAAACGGGAGCGAGCCCAAATACGCAATTTGGTACTCTGCTGAATAAGATGGGTTAATTCAGAATTGGTCTCGTTTAACACAATGATCTTTTTACTAGCACAATGCCTTCTTTCCGACCGTTTCTGTCTTCGGGACTACGACGCATTCAGAATCTGCTTTCGCGACAATGTGGCCGAATCAATCTGCGAATGGATCGGTCACCAAAATCGTATCTTCGCGCTCCGGCGAAGTGCTCACCAAGGCCACCGGGCACTGAATCAACTCCTCAACCCGCTTGATATATTTGATCGCTTGCGCCGGCAAATCGGCCCAGCTCCGGGCACCCGCGGTGGTTTCGTTCCAGCCTTTCATCGTTTCATAAATTGGTTTGACCGCCGCCTGATCCTGATGATGGGGCGGCAAATAGTCATAGGTCACGCCGTTCAGATCATAGCCAACGCAGATTTTCAGCTCCTCGAAACCATCCAGCACGTCCAGCTTGGTCAGTGCAATGCCGGCAACGCCCGACACGGCCAGAGCCTGCCGAACCAGTACGGCATCAAACCAGCCGCAGCGTCGCTGGCGACCGGTGACCGTGCCAAATTCATGGCCGCGTTCGCCCAGTCGCTGACCGACATCATCATCCAGTTCCGTGGGGAAAGGACCTGACCCGACTCGGGTGGTATATGCCTTGGTAATCCCAAGCACATAGCCAGTACCGGACGGGCCGATACCGGACCCTCCCGCCGCGGTTCCCGAAATTGTATTGGAGCTTGTAACGAAGGGGTAAGTGCCATGATCGACATCGAGCAGCACGCCCTGCGCGCCTTCAAACAATATCCGTTTGCCGTCGCGTCGCGCCTCATTGAGCCGTTTCCAGACCGGCTGGGCATATTGCAGCACGCTGTCGGCGATTTCTTGCAGGTCATTCAGCAGGCGTTCCCGGTCGACAGGCGGTTCGCCAAAGCCGGCACGGAGCGCGTCATGGTGGGCGCAAAGCCGGTCGAGTTGCGGGCCAAGATCGTCGAGATGGGCGAGGTCACAAACCCGGATTGCACGGCGGCCGACCTTGTCTTCATAGGCTGGGCCAATGCCGCGCCGGGTCGTGCCGATCTTGCCCTTGCCGCTGGCATCTTCCCGCATCGCGTCCAGATCACGATGGATCGGCAGGATCAGCGGGCAGGTTTCGGCAATACCAAAATTTTCGGTGTTGATGGTGACGCCCTGGCTTTCCAGCTTCTTGATTTCGTCGCGCAAATGCCATGGATCGAGCACCACGCCATTACCGATGATCGACAATGCGCCCCGCACGATGCCAGATGGGAGCAAGGAAAGTTTATAAACCGCGCCATCGACAACCAGCGTATGCCCGGCATTGTGTCCACCCTGAAAGCGGACAACGACATCGGCGCGTTCGGAAAGCCAGTCGACAATCTTGCCTTTGCCTTCATCACCCCATTGCGCGCCGATTACCGTTACATTGGCCATTGAGTCACTTTCTTATAATGGTTCCGGCTGATCGCCGTTTAAAATATGGGAACAACCAAGCGCCTTGGCCTGGTCCTTGTCTGACAGGGCCGCCACGGTGCGCCAGCCCGCTTCTCTCAGCCGCGTTGCCGCAGATCGGTCATGACTGAGGGGCAAGAATATCTGGTCGTTGGTCTTTGCGCCGAAACCGGCATTGATTAGCGGATTGGGATAGAGTGAGAAGCCAACCGCGGCTTCGGTTTCACCATCGGAATGGCCAATTTCATAGCTGCCACCACGTCCTAGCGCACCGACGAAAGTGTCGGCATAGAGCGTGAAGCCAAACCAGTTCTGATATTCAAAGCCATGCCGTTCGGTCGGATCAAGAGTCAGGCGGGCTTTCCCCCTGATACTTTCAGCAATCTGGGCAACGCCATCCAGGCGCGAGTTGAGCAGACCGTCCATGTCAAATCTGCGCAACTTCACCATCGCCTCGTCAAACGGGCCTGTTGCCTCGATCAGGGGTAGATAGCCGGTCGCGCCCATGGCGTTCAGACCTCCGGCATCCTTCATATCCAGTTCGCCGCGCACTTCGGCGATCTGGGCCTCGTTCAACGGCAATGGTCCCGCGGCCAATATGTCGATCAGGTCGGGCATGGTGAAATCCACGGTGATACCGGAGACGCCGGCCCGTTCCAGCGCCTCGATCGCGACCGAGACAATCTCGCTGGCAGCGATGACGCTGTCATTGCCAATCAGTTCAGCCCCGATTTGCAGGCGGCTGCGTTCCGGCTGCAATTGTCCTGAACGCAGTTTCAGGACCTGCCCCGAATAGCTGAGTCGGAGCGGGCGTGGCCGGTCAGCCAGACTTGTCGATGCAATCCGCCCAATCTGCATGGTCATATCCGGCCGCAGTGCCAAAGTACGCTGGGAAATCGGATCGACGAAGCGCATCAGGTCGCTGCTGGAAGCGCCCCGCATCCTATCGGTCAGGCCATCTTCATATTCAGCCAGCGGCGGTGTCACCCGAGCATAGCCGTGGCTGGCCAGCGTATCGAGCACATCGCGTTCCAGTCGCGATGCCGCCTCGGCATAAGGCGGCAGCGCGTCATGAAACCCTTCGGGCAAGAGATTGGATTGCTTTCGCATGGCCCTGCTCCATAGCCCAAGCAACCGCTCAGGCCATCTTTTTTCTTGGGTCTATTGTTACTGAATCAAAACTTCAGGGCCTTGACCGTCTTCACGCCTTCCAGCTGACAAATCGACCAGAGCACGGGTTCTTTCACCGGCGAATCGATCGAGAGCAGCAGTACGGCCTCTCCCCCTGGCGCATCACTGCGCCGGCCCAGGTGGAAGGTACCGATATTGACGCCGGCTGCGCCGAGCGTCGAACCGACGCTGCCGATAAAGCCGGGCTGATCCTGGTTGACGATATATAACATGTCGCCTTCCAGATCTGCCTCGACCTTGATGCCGAACATTTCAACCAATCGCGGACCGGATGATCCGAACAGGGTGCCGGCAACCGATTTCTCGCCTTCGTCGGTGGTCACCGAAACGCGGACCAGCGTGTGATAATTACCTTCGCGCTCATGGCGGATTTCGCGGACATCGAGGCCGCGCTCCTTCGCCAGATAGGGCGCATTGACCATGTTCACGGTATCGCTATAGGCCCGCATCAGTCCGGCCAGTACCGCTGCTGTAATTGGCTTCTGGTCCAGTTCAGCCGCAGCGCCTTCTACTTCCACAGCGACGCCCTTTATCTGGTCGGCTGCGAGCTGACCCACGAGAGACCCCAATTGGGTGGCAAGCGCCATATAGGGTTTCAGCTTGGGGGCCTGTTCTGCCGAAAGGCTGGGCATGTTGAGCGCATTTTCGACACCGCCATTGACGAGATAGTCGGCCATTTGCTCGGCTACCTGGATCGCGACATTAACCTGTGCCTCGCTGGTGGAGGCGCCCAGATGCGGCGTGCAAATCAGGTTCGGAACGCCGAACAAGGGGTTTTCCTTCGCCGGTTCCTGTGCAAAAACGTCGAGGGCTGCACCCGCGACATGACCAGATTCCAGGGCTTCTTTCAATGCGGCCTCGTCGATCAAGCCGCCACGTGCGCAATTGATGATCCGGACACCAGGCTTTGTTTTCGCAAGCGCGTCAGCCGACAGGATATTGCGCGTCTGATCGGTCAGCGGCGTGTGCATGGTGATAAAATCGGCGCGGGCGAGAAGATCGTCCAGCGAGACTTTTTCGACACCCATTTCAACCGCACGATCTTCGGTCAGGAACGGATCATAAGCGACAACCTTCATCCGCAAACCGATGGCGCGTTCGGCAACAATCGAACCGATATTGCCAGCGCCGATCAGGCCGAGCGTCTTGCTGGTCAGTTCGACACCCATGAATTTGGATTTCTCCCATTTGCCGGCCTGGGTCGAAGCGTCAGCCGAGGGTAGCTGACGAGCGAGGGCGAACATTAGGGCGATGGCATGTTCCGCCGTGGTGATGCTATTGCCGAAGGGCGTGTTCATGACCACGACACCCTTGGCGGAAGCTGCCGGGATATCGACATTGTCGACGCCGATACCGGCACGTCCAACCACTTTCAGGTTTGTCGCCGCTGCTAGCAGTTCGGATGTCACAGTGGTCGAAGAGCGAATGGCGAGGCCATCATATTCGCCTATGATCTTCATCAGCTCTTCCGGTGTCTGACCGGTGATTTCGTCGATTTCGCATCCCCGTTCGCGGAAAATCTGGGCGGCTTTCGGGTCCATTTTGTCGGAGATAAGTACTTTTGGCATGTTTTAGACTCCTTGTTGGGATCGTCAGGCCAGCGTCGGCCGACCTCCAAGTCAATATTTCGGAAATTGGTTTGGCCCCGGCTATAGCCGGGGCGACGCAAAAACTATGAAAGTTCGGATTTCACCTGAGCATAGGCCCATTCGATCCAGAGCAGCAGGCGGCGAATATCTTCTTCCTCGACGGTCGATCCGCACCAGATGCGCAATGACGGCGGCGCATCGCGATAGCCGTTGAAATCATACGCGACGTCCATTTTTTCGAGCATTCCGGCGATCTTCTTGGGCACGGATGCTTTGGCATCATCATCCAGGTCATCATACCAGTCGCCCTGAAACACCATGCAGACGCCTGTGTTGGTATATTTGGCCGGATCTCTGACCATATTGCGCATCCACGGCGTGGCTTCTATCCAGTCGTGGACGATTTTTGCATTGCGGTCAGCGCGAGCATGCAGTTCCGACAGGCCGCCTATCGACTTGGCCCATTCCAGCGAAGCGATATAATCTTCGGTCGCCAGCATTGACGGCGTATTGATTGTCGCGCCTTCAAAAATCGCCCGGTTGAGCTTGCCGCCCTTTTTCACCCGGAAAATTTTCGGCAGCGGCCAGGACGGGGTGTAGCTTTCAATCCGCTCGATGGCGCGCGGGCTGAGGATGAGCATGCCATGGCCGGCTTCCGATCCCATAACCTTTTGCCAGCTATAAGTGGTAGCATCGAGCTTGGCCCAATCCATCGGCTGGGCAAAGACGGCGCTGGTGGCGTCGTTGATCGTGATGCCTTCGCGATCGTCGGCAATCCAGTCGGTATCGGGAATTCTTGCGCCTGAGGTTGTACCATTCCAGGTGAAGACAATATCGTCACCCTTGTCGATCGTGGTAAGGTCAGGAATTTCGCCATAATCGGCCTCAAGGACGGTCAGATTGGTAGGCTTAAGCTGTTGTACAGCATCTTGAATCCAGACATTGCCAAAGCTTTCCCACGCTGCGACCGTCACCGGTCGCGCACCCAGCATATTCCACATCGCGAGCTCTACGGCTCCGGTGTCGGAGGCCGGCACAATGCCGATCAGATAGTCGTCGGGAATGCCGAGCAATTCGCGGCTCAGATCAAGGGCATATTTCAGCCTGGCTTTGCCGGTGGCGCTGCGGTGTGAGCGGCCCATTGCTATGGTGTTGATTTTGTCGAGGGACCAGCCGGGAAATTTGGCTGTCGGACCCGAAGAAAAATTCGGGCAGTCAGGACGCAATTCTGGCTTCGGTACGGTTGTATCAGTCATTTTAACGCTTCTCCTTACAGAGAGCTCGCGCGGCGTTGGGACCGCGTGGCCCG
>JABMNS010000384.1 GCA_013204445.1 Sphingomonadales bacterium | reverse complement strand
GGTCGTTACAGGCCTGCAATCCGCGATCAACGCCGGCAAGGACAGCGTGATCACCGGCTATCGCGATCATGGGCATATGCTGGCCTGCGGCATTGACCCAAATATTGTGATGGCGGAACTTACCGGCCGCGCGTCCGGCATTTCGAAAGGCAAGGGCGGTTCGATGCACATGTTCTCGGTCGACCACGGTTTTTATGGCGGTCACGGCATTGTCGGCGCGCAGGTCTCGCTTGGCACCGGTCTGGCCTTTGCCCATAAATATAAAGAAGATGGCGGCGTCTGCCTGGCCTATTTCGGCGACGGGGCTTCCAATCAGGGGCAGGTCTACGAAAGTTTCAACATGGCGGAGCTCTGGCAGTTGCCGGTGATCTTCGTGATCGAGAATAACCAATATGCCATGGGCACGAGCGTCAACCGCTCCTCCGCCGAAGATCAGCTTTACCGGCGCGGCGAGAGTTTTCGCATTCCCGGCGTGCAAGTGGATGGCATGGATGTGCTGGCCGTCCGCGTTGCAGTAGAAGAAGTGTTGAAGGATGTGCGCGGCGGCGGTGGCCCGGTGTTGATGGAGCTTAAAACCTATCGCTATCGCGGCCACTCCATGTCTGATCCGGCTAAATATCGCAGCCGTGACGAAGTACAGGATGTGCGTGAGAAATCCGATCCGATCGAACGTTTGAAAGCAGCCTTGCTGAAAGAAGGAGTGAAAGAGGAGGATTTGAAAGCGCTGGACAAAAAGGTCCGCAAGACGGTGATGGAAGCGGCTGACTTTGCCGAGGAATCTCCAGAACCGGAGCTGTCCGAACTTTATACCAACGTTCTGGTGGAGCAATATTGATGGCGATCCAACTAAAAATGCCCGCTCTGTCGCCAACCATGGAAGAAGGCACGCTGGCCAAATGGTTCGTCAAGGAAGGTGATACAGTCACTTCCGGAGACATATTGGCGGAAATCGAAACCGACAAGGCAACGATGGAATTTGAAGCGATCGACGAAGGCGTGATCACGAAAATTTTGATTGCGGCGGGAACTGACGAAGTTGCGGTTGGCACGGTCATTGCCGAAATGGTCGGAGAAGATGAGGAGACTGGCCCAGCTGCTGATGCGGAATCCGCCAGCGCATCGAAGGAAATTGCCACTCCCGAACCGGCGGAAGAAGCGAAGCCTGAAATCATAGAAACCTCACCACCGGTTCCAATTTTCCGCGCCGATGACCCGTCTGTGCCTGCTGGCACCGCCTTGGTCTCTGTCACCGTTCGGGAAGCGTTGCGCGATGCCATGGCTGAGGAAATGCGCAAGGACGACACGGTCTTTGTGATGGGCGAAGAGGTCGCGGAATATCAGGGCGCTTACAAGGTTACCCAGGGTCTGCTCGACGAATTTGGCCCGAAACGGGTGATTGATACGCCGATTACCGAACATGGTTTCGCCGGCATTGGCGCCGGCGCGGCCATGGGTGGTCTGAAGCCGATTGTCGAATTCATGACCTTCAATTTTGCTATGCAGGCGATCGACCAGATCATCAATTCGGCCGCCAAGACCAATTATATGTCCGGCGGCCAGATGCGCTGTCCGATTGTCTTCCGTGGTCCCAATGGCGCAGCCTCCCGGGTGGGTGCGCAGCATAGTCAGAATTACGCCCCATGGTATGCGGCGGTTCCCGGCCTGATCGTTATAGCGCCTTATGATGCGGCGGATGCCAAAGGCTTGCTAAAAGCAGCGATTCAGTCTTCCGATCCCGTCGTATTTCTGGAAAATGAACTGCTCTACGGCCGGTCATTCGAAGTGCCCGAGATTGAGGATTATACTCTGCCGATTGGCAAGGCGCGGATTATGCGCGAAGGCGGCGATGTTACGATTGTCAGCTATTCTATCGGCGTCGGTCTGGCGCTGGAAGCGGCAGATAGTCTGGCCGGCGAAGGCATAGAAGCGGAAGTCATCGATTTGCGCACGTTGCGACCGCTGGATAGGGAAACGATATTGCAGAGTCTGACCAAAACAAACCGGATGGTCATTGCCGAAGAAGGCTGGCCGACCTGTTCGATTTCGAGCGAGATCATTTCCTTATGCATGGAGCACGGATTCGATGATCTCGACGCTCCGGTGCTGCGGGTGACCAATGAAGATGTCCCGCTGCCTTATGCGGCCAATCTGGAGAAAGCAGCGCTGATCGACAGCGCGCGGATCATCGCGGCTGTAAAAAAGGTCTGCTATAAATAGATCGGAAACGGATGACGCCTTACTTTCTGGTCTGACGGCTTAGCTGGGCGGATTTTCTATCTGCCATAGACGTTGCATTTCCACAGCTCGCTGCTCGGTATGGAACTGGCATTTTTTAGCGCGTGGTCATTCCGCTCACGCACGACAAAGGCGCTTTGATAGCGGATGACCGTATCCCCAAAAAACCTGTCTGAAACCAGAGGTTGATAATCGTAAATGACTTCGGCGAAATTGACCGCAGTCGATCCGGATGCCAATATTTTATTTCCGGTCGGTCCGATGCCCGCGGCCAGGCTGGAGTCGTTTTTTCCGTCATTTTCCTCGCCATAGGAAGATACAGAGCATGCATTGCCGCCGCAGCAGCGCTGCCAGCGTATCCATTGGTCCGCGGAGGACCCGCTTTCGCCATTTTACTCCAGATAGGAGAGAATGATGCATGCGTTGGGAGAAAAATCGATCGCCTTGCCTGTCAGATGGGCGCCGTTAAATATCTCACGAATATCGGCCTCATCGATAGAGGAGCGCACACGCGATGCATTGTCCTCGACGAGCATTGCGATTTGGCTGACTTGCAGATGGGCGACGGCGAGATTCGCGGTTTCCATTCCAGTCAGGCCGATAAGCAGCATTGCCGGTGCTGTGAAAGCAAACTCAAGCAGTGCGAGACCACTTGTGACTTCGACTATCGGAAGATTCCTGAGCCGATCGACGATTTCGAATGTGCCAGATACGAGAAAAAGGGTTAGAGGCGGCCAAACAGTTATGGTTAAGGCGAAGTTTACCTTGATTTTGCCAAGAAAACTCCCGACCGCGGCGTTATGAGTGATGCGCTGCAAGAACTGGAGCCGCTACAACGGTTGATTGTAGCCTATGCAGGGTCTGAGGACCGTGATCGCTATGCTTTGCTTTTTTCGCTCGATGCGCGGTTCGCAGAGATTGTCCGCTCGACAACGGAAATATTGATCGGACAGATACGGTTAACATGGTGGCGGGATATTTTAACTAAACCTGCGGCAGAAAGGCCGGCAGGCGAACCGCTGGTCGAGCAAATTAATCGGCTCGAAGACCGCGGAGAAAACCTCGCTCCGCTCTTAAATTTGCTCGATGGGTGGGAAGTGATGCTCGATGATTTTCCCTGGCAGGATCGTAACTTCGACAATTATGCCACTGCCCGCGGTTGCGGACTGTTCGAATTTGGTTTGGCGGGTGGAAAACCACTGAGCGAAGGTCAAACCGAACTGAGCATGGCCTGGGCGTTATGGGATTTTGCTCGCCATTGTTCTGATGCCAACATGCGGCGGTCTGCGTTCGACCGCTGCACCGAAATCATGTCATCTAAGCTGCAACCCAATTTTAACGGAAGCGGACGACCACTCTCAATCCTTTGCAAGCTGATGATTCGCGATGTTAAAAAAAACCAACTGACTGCTAATCTCTATCGTCCGGCTAACGCTGTGCGCATAATCTGGCACGGGGTTACCGGTCACTAGATCGACAGTCGCTGATCCGCGGATTTCGCTTATGAAGAAATTTTCCGCCGGTGCCGCCGTCATATTGCTGATGCTGACTGTGGGCCTGTTCCTGTGGATTGGTGCACAGGAACAGGATGCTCCGATTCCCGCTGCACCGCCGCCACGACAACCGTCCGAAACCTAGAGCCTGCCGGAGGCTCAGCTGGGCCCGCAAACGGTCAGTGCTGCGCCGGCGATACCGCCCAGAGCGTTCGGCCCCCGTTGTAAATACTAGGGTCTTGATCTAGGCGAGTTGCAGGCCTTTTGCTGACAGGGGCTGCAGCCAGTTGGCGAAATCTTTCCGGGCTCTGGAGGTATAGGCTTCCTTCCGCTCATTCTTCTTCACCCGCTCCTCAAAGGGGGGGAAAAGGCCGAAATTGACATTCATCGGCTGATAGTCGCGGGCGTCGGCGCCGCCGGTAATATGTGCCAACAGCGCCCCGAAGGCGGTCGTTTGCGGGGGCAGGGTGAAGGGCTCGCCGCGAATTTCTGCTGCAATCATCCGGCCAACCATCAGTCCGACCGCAGCGCTTTCGACATAGCCTTCGCAGCCGGTGATCTGGCCGGCGAAGCGGATATGCGGGGCCTTTTTAAGGCGCAGTTCCTTGTCGAGCAATTTGGGTGCGTTGATGAATGTGTTGCGGTGGAGACCGCCCATCCGGGCGAACTCTGCCTTTTCCAGACCGGGAATGGTTTTGAGAAGCTCGGCCTGAGCACCATATTTCAACTTGGTCTGAAAACCCACCATATTCCAGAGCGTTCCGAGTGCATTATCCTGCCGAAGCTGGACCACCGCATAGGCCTTTCCGCCGGTGTGGGAATTGGTGAGGCCAACCGGCTTCATCGGCCCGAACCGAAGGGTTTCCGGACCGCGCGAGGCCATTACTTCGATCGGCATGCAGCCCTCGAAATAGGGTGTGTCCTTCTCCCATTGCTTGAAGTCTGTCTTTTCACCGTCAAGCAGGCCTTGAATGAACGCTTCATATTGGTCGCGGTCCATTGGGCAGTTGATATAATCCTTGCCATCGCCTTCCGGGCCGACCTTGTCCCAGCGCGACTGCATCCAGGCGATGTCCATGTTGATGCTGTCCTTGTAGACAATCGGCGCAATGGCATCAAAAAAGGCCAGCGAGTCCTCGCCAGTCGCAGCACCGATGCTTTCGGCCAGCGACATGGCAGTGAGCGGACCGGTGGCAACGATGGTCAACCCGCTGTCGGGCAGTTGATCGATCCGTTCGCGAACAATCTCGATATTCGGATGTTCGCTCAGCCGCTTGCTGACTCCATCCGAAAAATGATCACGGTCGACGGCCAGCGCCGACCCGGCCGGCAGGCGATGTGCGTCGCCTTCACCGATGATGATCGAGTTGAGATCCCGCATTTCCTGATGGAGCAGGCCAACGGCATTTTTTTCCGCATCATCGGAGCGGAAGCTGTTGGAACAGACGAGCTCGGCCAGCTTGTCGGTTTGATGGGCAGGGGTCATATCGCCGCTCCCCCGCATCTCGGAAAGACGCACCTCCACGCCCAGTTCCGCTAGTTGCCATGCTGCTTCCGACCCGGCGAGTCCGCCGCCAATGATATGTACATCTGTCATGCGCGCCTTAGTGTTGTGGTAAG
>JABMNS010000383.1 GCA_013204445.1 Sphingomonadales bacterium | reverse complement strand
GGTGCCGACATGCCGGTCACCGAACCAATCGGATCGATGGTTGTGGACGTGGGCGGAGGCACCACCGAGGTCGCTGTGCTCTCACTGCGCGGGCTGGCCTATACGACCTCCGTGCGCACTGGTGGTGACAAGATGGATGAAGCCATCGTCTCCTATGTTCGACGTCATCACAATCTGCTGATCGGTGAGACCACCGCAGAGCGGATCAAGAAGGACTTTGGCGTCGCGCAGGCTCCTGCCGATGGCGTGGGTCACACCATCCATATCAAGGGGCGTGATCTGGTAAATGGCGTACCGAAAGAGATTTCGATCAATCAGGGCCAGATCGCGGAAGCGCTGAGCGAGCCAATCGGGACGATCATCGAAGGCGTGCGAATCGCGCTGGAAAATACCGCACCGGAACTGGCTGCAGATATTGTCGATCAAGGTATTGTCCTGACCGGCGGTGGCGCCTTGATCTCTGGTCTCGATGCGGCGCTTAGCGACGAAACCGGCTTGCCGGTTACGGTCGCCGAAGATCCGCTGGCCTGTGTCGCCATCGGCACTGGCCGTGCGATGGAAGACCCGATGTTCAGAGGCGTCCTGACCACTGCCTGAGCATATGATGAAACAACGATTGGAAACGAAAGGATAAACCGATATGGCGCCGCCAAACAATCGGCGTCCAGGATTTTCCAAGCGGGCGCAGTACAGCATCTTTGCCAGCTATTTGCTGGGCATTTTAGGAGCGATCTTAGGACTGCTTCTGTTGCTCATCTCGTTCATCGATCCTCAGGGATTTTCGGCCCTGCGCACGATAGGCGCTGAAACCATGGCGCCAGTCAGCAAATCTCTTTCCGAAATCGGCGGAGCCACCGGCAGCGCCGGCTATGAAATTTCCGCCTATTTCAACGCGGCATCGAAAAATGCCGCCATGCAGCAGGAGCTTGAGCAGAATCGCATAGAAATCCTGGAAGCCCGCGCCCTCAGACAAGAAAATGAACGCCTCAAGCGGCTGTTGAAGCTGAACGAGGAAGAGCCCGATTCGATCGCTATGGCGCGCCTGATCAGCTCGACTGCGTCGAGTTCGCGTCGCATTGCGACATTGGGTGTCGGCAGCAACAGTGGCCTAGAGCCCGGCCAACCCGTCCGCTCGCCGGAAGGACTGGTCGGCCGCATATTGGAAACCGGACCGACAACCGCCCGCGTGCTGTTGGTGTCGGATGGCAAGAATGTCACCCCGGTGCAGCGCGCCAGCGATAGCCTGCCCGCCTTTGCCACCGGTCGCGGCGACGGCACGGTCGATATTCAGCCGATCAATATTGGCTCCAACCCGTTCAAGGGCGGTGATCTTATGATCACCTCCGGCAGCGGCGGCCTGTATAGCCCGGGCATCCCTGTCGCTGTCGTCATTCGCAAAACCGAAACCGGCGCGATAGGTCGGGTATTGGCCAATCCCGCCAAGGTCAGCCACGCCATTGTTCAGCCTATTTTTCAGGCCGAAACGATGCGCCAGATCGAAAAAACTGCCGCGACAGTCCTAAAACAGGGAACCGGCGAATAGTGGCCCGATCCCGTCAATCCAGGATTGGCCGGCAACCCTCCCTGTTGCGGATCAAGATGATACCGTCGTTGACTGTTGTCATCGGCTCGATGATCACTGCCCTGCCGATCATCACCGACTATCCGATCTTGCCACCCTTGGGCTTGCTTGTGCTGTTGGCCTGGCGGCTGATCCGCCCTAGTTATTGGCCGGTCTGGGCCGGTTTTCCGTTTGGCCTCATAGATGATATTTTTAGCGGACAGCCGTTTGGCAGCGCCGCGTTTCTCTGGTCGGTCATTTTCATCCTGCTCGAAACAGTCGACAGGAAAGCGGTACGCCGCGACTATTGGCAGGATTGGCTTATCGCCTCCATCGCCATGATAATTGTGCTAATAAGCGGAATGCTGATCGTCGATTTTCAATCCAATCTATTGCGGGTCGATCTGCTGGTGCCACAAATTTTGATTTCGATCCTGCTCTATCCGTTCGTTGCGAGGCTGATCGGCGCGATCGATAACTGGCGGGTGGCTTCTTGAAAACAGCCAAAACAATCAGCAGTGCCATGCAGGAACTGACCTTCACCCGACGAGCCACCGTGATCGGAGGATTGCAGATTGGCGTCGGGGTGCTGCTTGCTACCCGAATGGCCTATATCTCGGTTGCTGAAAACGAGCGCTACAAGCTTTTATCGGAAAGCAACCGGGTCAATCTCACGCTCGTTCCGCCCCGGCGGGGCTGGCTGATCGACCGCAACGGCAAACCGATTGCCAATAACAAGACCGATTTTCGCATCGATATCATTCCTGACCGGCTGCGCGACAAGAAAAAAACCGTCGCTACCCTAGCCGAACTGCTCGCCCTCGATCCCGAGGAGCTGGAGCGGATCAACAAGGAACTGGAGCAGGCCAGCAGTTTCCAACCCGTCCAGGTGGCGACAGGACTGGACTGGGAAGAATATGCCGCGGTCAGCGTCAGGCTGCCGGATCTGCCTGGTGTTTCGCCGCGTCAGGGCTTCTCGCGCAACTATCCGAGCGGCCCAGCGATCGGGCATCTTGTCGGCTACGTCGGCATTGCATCGTCGGAGGACTATAAGGAAAACCCGGATCCGATATTGATCACCCCGGGTTACAAGATCGGCAAGGATGGTCTGGAAAAAATCTTCGAGGACCAGTTGCAAGGCAAACCCGGGGCTAAGCGGGTTGAAGTGACGGCACGCGGCAAGATTGTCCGGGAGCTGAACACGCGCCCCGACATTCCAGGCAAGCCATTGCAATTGACCCTCGACATCGATCTTCAGGAGTATGCGGCACGCCGGCTGGGCCCTGAATCCGGGTCGGTGGTGGTGCTCGATTGCCTGAGCGGCGACGTTTTGACGATGACCTCGATGCCGTCCTTTGATCCCAACAGTTTTTCCGATGGCATCGGTGTCACAGAATATGGCATGCTGCGCGAAGATGATCATGTGCCGCTACTGGACAAGTCCCTAAAAAGCCTTTTCCCACCAGGATCGACGGTGAAACCGATGGTCGCTCTGGCCTTCTTGGAGGCCGGACTGGACCCTGACGAAACCGTCAATTGCAATGGCGGGCTTCAGGTCGGCAACCGACGCTTTCGCTGCTGGAAACGGGGTGGCCACGGCCGGGTCAATATGGCCAAGGGCATCTACCAGAGCTGCGACGTCTATTTTTACTATTTTGCCCAGAAGATCGGTATCAATCCCATCGCCTTGATGGCCAACCGTCTGGGGCTGGGACAAAAATATCCCTTGCCCGTCGCGAGCCAGTTCTTCGGCACGGTTCCCGACCCGGCCTGGCTGCGCAAGAAATATGACCGCAAATGGCAGGCCTATGACACGGTCAACACAACCATCGGCCAGGGCTATATGCTGGTCAACCCGACCCAGCTGGCGGTCATGGGAGCGAGAATTGCGACCGGAAAAAAAATCATCCCCCGGCTGATAATGGACAAGAAAAAAACGCCGATCGAAACATTGAACCTTGATCCGAAACATCTCGTCTATGTCCAAAAAGCAATGAGCGACGTGGTCAATGGACCGGGCACAGCCGGGCGGGCGCGGTTGCCAATTGAAAACGTGCAAATGGCCGGAAAAACGGGCACCGCACAAGTCGTCAATCTCGATTTCGGACGCGGCGGCAAGGATGTCGTCTGGAAATATCGCGACCACGGCCTGTTCATCTGCTTCGCCCCCTACGACAATCCCCGCTACGCCGCTGCTGTGGTCATAGAACATGGTGGCGGGTCCGGTGCGGCATATCCCATTGCCCGGGACGTCCTAACCTTCCTCTATGATCGTCAGAAGGCGATGGATGTCCTCATCGGACTCGAAAAATCTTGGGGCGGCAATATTCAGGAACGGATGGACATAAAGATGGCAGCCTATCGGGCCAAAAAAAATCCTAAACAGCCAATGGCCGAAGAATCTGCTCCGGCCCAACCCGTGACCACCGAAGCCGGCACCCAGACCGACGCCGGAGAATGAAAATTGAGTGATTTCATTCCGGCGCCGATTGCCCAGCTCCCTTGGAAAACGATCCTGCTCCTGTTCGTGCTGGCCAGCTTTGGATTTGTCGTCCTCTATTCGGCGGCAGGGGGCAGCCTGAGTCCTTGGGCAGGCCTGCATATGGTCCGGTTCGTGATGTTCGTGGCAATGGCGATCGTGCTGTCCCGGTTCAAGGAATCCTTCTGGAAGACCATGGCCTTCCCGGCCTATATCGCGGTAGTTCTGATGCTAATCGGTGTGGAATTGATCGGCGCCGTCGGCGGCGGCAGCCAGAGATGGCTCAACCTCGGTTTCATCCGGCTCCAGCCATCGGAACTGATGAAGGTCGCGATTATATTGGCGGTCGCCCGTTTCTATGACCTGCTACCCCCCAGCCAGATACGGACATGGGGGGCGATCTGGCCGCTTTTTGCCCTGCTGGCGGTTCCTTGTGCGCTCATATTGCTGCAACCCGATCTTGGCACGACGATAACGGTTATCGCCGGCGCGCTGACTATTGCGTTTCTGGCCGGACTACCGCTGCGGCTGTTCATCGGCGGCTCCGCCGCGATTGCGGTCCTGGCGCCTTTGGCCTATTTCTTCGTGCTGGAAGAATATCAGCAACGGCGAGTGACCACCTTCCTCAACCCGGAAAATGATCCGCTAGGCTCCGGCTATCATATCAGCCAGTCCAAGATCGCAATCGGTTCCGGCGGCCTGTTTGGCAAAGGCTTCATGAACGGAACCCAAAGCCATCTAGATTATCTGCCCGAGGGGCACACCGATTTCGTCTTCGCCACCATGGCCGAGGAATGGGGCCTACTGGGCGGCATCCTGGTGCTGTTCTGCTTTTTCCTGCTGTTCCGCTGGGGTCTGGGCGTGGCGATGAGCGCAAGAACCCGCTTTTCCCAGCTCACCGCTGCAGGATTGACGGTGACGATTTTCTTCTATGTTGCGATCAACCTGATGATGGTTATGGGACTGGCGCCAGTGGTCGGCATCCCGCTACCTTTCCTCAGCCACGGCGGTTCATCGATGATGACAATCATGATCTGTGTCGGCATCTTGATGTCGATTGAACGCCATCCCAGTCGACGCGGCGGCGCATTTGGATGATTATTCCAACCAACCGGTTGCGTTCGCGAAATACGGCTCTATATAGCCAGTGATATGGACGCTTAGCTCAGTTGGTAGAGCAGCTGACTCTTAATCAGCGG
>JABMNS010000382.1 GCA_013204445.1 Sphingomonadales bacterium | reverse complement strand
GGATGAACAGCAATACATCCTTCAAATATAGGCCGAGAAAGCCTTTTCGTGGCTGGAGGACAAAAATTGCTGCGGCAATGCCTGCGATCAACAACCCGTGAACCGCGAGGCGGACCATCCCTGGAATGTCGTCCCAATTAGCCGCGACCACGGAGATAATACCCAGACCGATGGCCAGAGCGCCCAATCCAATCAGCGACCAGAGGCCCAAAGGCCGTGAACGATCTGCTTCATATTCCCGGATGCGCAGCGCTGTATCCGCGTCGATCAGACCCGCATTCAGCCAAATGTTTATTTTTCTTTCAGACAATCACTAATCCCTGCTCCAACAAAAAAGCTACGTCAGACTTGCGAATATGGCAAGTTCATCTGTCAGAATCTGCTTGCTTCTAATTCTGCCGGATCAATCTCGGACCTCGGTGGTATGAATGTCTATTCTGTTTTCCAATGTCCGGTGGACCGGGCATTTTTGAGCGATCTCGAGGAGCTTTTCGCGCTGCGCTTCGGTCAGGCCGCCTTGCAGGGTGATGGAACGATCGATCACATCAATCCGGTTGTCCTCATTATTGCAGCTGCGGCAGTCTTCGACATGTTCGCGGCTATAATGATATGACTGAGTGAGACTTGGACCCTATGGTCAACAAGGTTCTAAAACTGATGAGTTTTCCCAATCAACTGCATCACAGAGACCGAATAATTTCGTTCGATCCTTCATTATGTAAGAGAGATACCCACTGACATTCTGCTCACCAGTAGGAACCTCAAGTTTAATCTCACGGTGTCCATAACGTGAAGATCTCCACGCTTTCTCAATCTGTAATTTGAATTGAGTTGCATCCCTATCAACGGGAATATCAAAAACTCCGTGGAGATGGTGACGACCTGATCCACTGGTCTCTTGGACCAGCAACGATCTCACTCTCTTACCAAACCGACGGTAAGAATTCCCATAAACCTCATTGTTCAATACGTTTAGAAAATGACGAGCGTTTCGACTCGACCTGATGCTGTCAATCCAAACACCATCAACACACTGCTTTTCTGTAAGCGTCACACAGAGGGGACTACCCCACTGTGTTTTCAAGATATAATTAAGTGCCGCTCTTCTGACGTCCATTTACTTACCTATATTCAATATGTGTATTTATCTTTTATTTATATAGTATTTATAATTAAGAAGATTTACACATATTGGAAAATAATAATAAGCAACTAAGACCAATAATGATGAGTGTTATTTACGATTAAATACTACACCTAATTCAAGTACAGACCTTTGGTTTTGGTAGATTGCTTTTAACTTATAAAAAGATAATCCATTTCAACACAAATCATAGATATAGTGGAAAAATAACCAATAAGCGTAATATTAATACTACATATTGATTTCAAAAAAAATCCGTAGTTTTGTGAGTGGATTTTAGGAAAACAGAACCTTTTCTGTTATGTTTTCAATGTGATAATTACCAGAACGAGCAATCCTATAACGATATTTCTTCAACATCATCCACACAAGTTTAGGATAAAATCTTTCAACCGATTGTGGTTTGTAACCCAATCGATTCATTTCTTCGGTGATATTCCTAGTGCTCATTCCGCTAAGTGAGAGACGATACGCAGTTTCCAATACCTCAACCCTTTTAGGATCTAAGTAGGGCATCGCAGTACAGCGACTGACCACGGTGAGTGTGTATTGGAGAGTGAGTAAATCGACCTTTTCAGTCGATAACCACATACTTCTCATTTTACTCCACTGTTACCGATTTCGCGAGATTGCGGGGTTGATCGACATCGGTGCCCTTTATCACTGCGACATGATACGCGAGCAACTGTACCGGTACAGCGTAGACAAGGGGCGCGATCAGCGGATGGACTTTTGGCATTTCGATGGTGGCCATGCAGCCTTCTCCGGCTTCAGCCAAACCTTCGGCATCAGAAATCAGCACAACCTTGCCGCCCCGGGCCATAACTTCCTGCATATTGGAGACGGTTTTTTCGAATAATGGGCCGGATGGGGCCAGCACGATGACCGGAACCGCTTCGTCGATCAAGGCGATCGGACCGTGCTTCATCTCGCCCGAGGCATAGCCTTCGGCATGAATATAGCTTATTTCCTTGAGCTTGAGCGCGCCTTCAAGTGCCAGCGGATATTCAGGACCACGCCCCAGATAGAGCACATCACGCGCAGGCGAAATGAAATGCGCCATATTGGCAATATCCTCATCATGGGCCAGCGCGGCATTGAGAGCCGCCGGAGCTTCGATCAGATGCTTGACGACATCGCGTTCCTCCTCCCGCATCATCTTACCCTTCACCACAGCGAGGTGTGCAGCGAGCGCTGCCAAAACTGCAAGCTGGCAGGAGAATGCCTTGGTCGAGGCGACGCCGATTTCCGGGCCAGCATGGGTGGGCAGCAATAGATCGGCTTCGCGCGCCATGCTGCTGGTCGGGACATTAACGACCACAGCGATTTTCTGGCCATTTTTCTTCGAATGGCGCAGCGCAGCCAGCGTATCAGCCGTCTCACCCGATTGGGAGATAAACAACGCCAGACCGCCTGGTTCGTAAACCGGGTCACGATAGCGAAATTCTGAAGCGAAATCCAAATCTACCGGCACCCGGGCAAAGGATTCAAACCAATATTTCGCAACCATCCCGGCATAATAGCTGGGCCCGCAGGCAACGATAGTCACCCGCTTGATATCGCGCAAATCGAAATCCATTTGCGGTAGCGCCACTTGCTGTTCCAATGAGCGGATATAGCTTTGTAATGTTTGCGCGACCACGGTGGGTTGCTCAAAAATCTCCTTTTGCATGAAATGGCGATAATTGCCCTTTTCAATGGCTGCAGCGGATACGCCGGAGGTTGTAATTTCACGCTCTACCGGAATATTGTCCTTGTCATAGATGGCGGCACCATCCCGGGTAATGACCACCCAGTCGCCTTCTTCAAGATAGGCTATTTTCTGGGTCAGGGGTGCCAGCGCCAATGCGTCCGAACCGAGATACATCTCGCCTTCGCCATAGCCTAAGACCAGCGGCGATCCGAGCCGCGCGCCAATCAACAGGTCCGGTTGCGCGCGAAATGCAATGGCCAGGGCAAAGGCACCGCGCAAGAGCGGTAATACCACTTTGACAGCCTCTTCCGGAGATTTTCCAGCTTCGACCTGTTCACTGATCAGATGCGCCACCACTTCGGTATCGGTTTCGCTCTCGAATGAGCGTCCGCGCGCGCTCAGTTCTTCACGCAGGCTCTTGAAATTCTCGATAATGCCATTGTGCACCAGCGCCACTTCGCCGGTCGCATGGGGATGGGCATTATTGGTGGTTGGCGCACCGTGGGTCGCCCAGCGGGTGTGCGCAATCCCGATATTGCCGGCGGCATCATCGGTTTTAAGCACCTGTACCAAATTAGTGAGCTTGCCCTCCGCACGGCGGCGGATCAGCTGGCCGTCTTGCACGGTGCAAACACCGGCACTGTCATAGCCGCGATATTCCATGCGCTTCAAACCGTCGACGAGACGATCCGAAACAGCTTCCTTGCCAACAATTCCAATAATTCCGCACATGGTTTTTAGAGCTTTCTTCTAAAGTGTATAGGGCACCCGGATACCCGGCATATTTGCCGGAAAATCCTTTACATTACGAGTTACCAGAACGCGTCCGCGCGTCATTGCAGTTGAGAGGATGATAGCATCGGATGATTTTAGCCGCGGTCGCTGGCGGCGCAGCTGGGCAGCGCGTTCAGATATTTCTTCGTCAATCTCATCGATTCCGAAACCCGACAGGAGTATTGAAGCCCTGCGCAGCTGCTCGTCGGTGCCTTTCGACAATACTTCAATCCAGACCATGCGGCTGACCCAAGGACGTGATCCACCCTCGGCTGCCCGCCTGATTTCTGCCCGCGCCTGTTCATAGCCCGCAAACGCGTCGATAATGATATTCGAATCGAAGGTAAAGCCGGTCACTACGTTGAAGGCGTCTTTAGTTCAGGATATTTTCCAGCCAGCATATTGATATAGATTTGCCGTTGCCGGTCATCCTCTTCATCAAAGAGATCCGGAAATTCGGCCTTCACCTCTTCATAGTCATCGTCCCATGGCCGCGTCCAGCTGGCCCGCTCTCGCCGCTGCCATTCTAAGGAATCGCCGATGTCCTTGCGATCCTTCCACGCGCCAAAACCAATATCCAACCAGTCTTTCGATGCTTCGGAACGATAGGCGCTCACAGCCTCCCGCAGCAATTGCGCACGCGACTTTCCCTGCTCTGCCGCCTGCGCGTCGAGCCATTTCACATCGTCTTCATGAAGATCAGCGAGGATACGAGCCATGATATACTGATATCATATCATGATATCATGTCAAGAATCATTCACACCAGATGCAAACAATCATTCTCGAAATTGACTCTAACCAGGATTTCTTGTCGTTATTCGGCCCTGCAAGGCGCGCTTTTTAACAGCCAGGCTCCAACATCCTGCTACTCACCGGGCGTGATAAAGGCTTCATCCAACTGATTGGCATATTCAGCAGCCAGATAATAATCGACTGGGACAACATCGGGATCCGCGCAAACCAGGTCGCTGACCATTTCATTCCCTTTCAGCACCATTATCCCGTCGGTCATTTCGGGATAATTCGGTTCATTCACCTTGAAGTTGGTCCTTACCATCCGGCTGTAGACCGCATAGGTCATATCACCGCACGAGAAGATGATCTGTTGCTCGCCACCACCCGAATAGGGCACGGAAGCAAAAGTAAGTCCATCTTTTCCTGCAGATTCAGGCCAGACCAGTTCGGGCGATTTTCCAAGCATGCCAAAACGATATTGCGCGCTCTTCTCTCCGGTGCTGCTTGCTGTTCCGCAAACCGATATGGTTTTCCGGCTTTCTAGCTGGCAGGAAAATATAACCGGCTCGTTGGTGCTGCACCATCCGGTTGCCAGGGTCGTTTTGGAAACAACCTGACCAGCGTCGTCCGCGGGTGTTGGAGAATCGACCGCAACCGGATTCTCGGTTGGCCCAACCGGCGCTTCTGCTCCGTCTACAGGTGTCTGGCCGCTGCATGCAGCGATAGCGAGGATCATCGGTATAACAGACGCCATTTGAATGGATTTGCTCCGAGTCACGATTTCGTCTTCTTGGCTTTTTTCTTTGCACTTACCGCATTGAACCGATCAGCCCAACCCGCCTTCACGGTCTGTTGCGCTCGAACCAGCGCCAGATCACCGGCGGCCACATCATTGGTCAGCGTTGCTCCGGCACCAACAATCGCGCCGTCACCAATTCTCACCGGCGCCACCAGCGCGCTGTTCGAACCGATAAATGCGCGCTTGCCGATCACCGTTTTGTATTTGAAATAGCCGTCATAATTGCAGGTAATCGTGCCCGCGCCGATATTGGCCCCCGCACCTATTTCGGCATCGCCGAGATAGGTCAGATGATTGGCCTTAGCGCCCTTGCCGAGTCTGGTTTTCTTCATCTCGACAAAATTGCCGACCTTGGAACCCTCTTCCATCACCGAACCGGGGCGCAGCCGGGCGAATGGTCCAACATTGGTGTTCGGTCCAATGGTTGCGCCTTCAATATGGCTATGGCCATATATATTAGCGCCGGATGCAATAGAAACGCCCGGACCGAAAATTACATTCGGTTCTACCATAACATCTGATGATATATCGGTATCATGCGAGAACCACACAGTTTCTGGTGCAATCAGGCTCACCCCATCTGCCATGGCTTTGTCGCGGCGGCGATCCTGCCATTCGCCTTCGACTGCAGCGAGTTCGGCGCGACTGTTCACACCGGAGACCTCGGCGGGATCAGCGACTTCGATCACGGCGCTTTGCTGACCGGGCAGCATAACGATGTCTGGCAGATAATATTCTCCGGCCGCATTGTCATTGCTGATCTTGTCGAGCAGGTTGAATAAATCGGCCGAGCGAACCGCCATCAGGCCGCTGTTGCACAGATTTACCGTGCGCTCCTGTTCGTTGGCATCCTTAAATTCGACCATTTTCTCGATTTCGCCCTGATCGTCGGCGATGATCCGGCCATAGGCGCCCGCGTCATCGGGGCGGAAGCCGAGCACGACGGCCCTGGGATCAGAGCCATTATTCAGGCGGAAGATCATGTTGCGCATCGTGTCGGCGCTGACCATCGGCACGTCGCCGTAGAGGATCAGCACATCACCGGAGAAGCCTTTGAGTGCGTCATGCGCCTGCGCCACTGCATGGCCGGTGCCAAACTGGTCTTTCTGCACAGCGATCGCGACATTACGGCTTGCGACACTCTCCTCAATCTGCTCCCGGCGCGCGCCAACGACAATGACGGTGCGCTCGACGCCAATGGAATCGACGGTATCGAGCAGATGGTGGAGCATCGGCTTGCCGGCGATCGGGTGCAGCACCTTGTGCATCTCCGATTTCATTCTGGTACCCTGTCCGGCGGCCAGGATGATTGCGGCTAGCGGGCGATCTGTCATCGGGTTACTCCGGAGCAAGTTGGTCAATAGCGGCTTTATCAAGGCAATTTACAGCGGCTAATGCCATGCAAACGGGGCTTAAGCCAGCCCGTTTATTGGCATTTTAGCCGGTTCATTTTGATGACTTTCCGCCTTTTCGCCATTTGGTCCACAAATGCCGGGCCAGCATTAGCGGTGGCATCCGCAACCATTGGGAGCGAACGTAGAATGCAAAGCGCATCAGCTTTCGGGTTTCCCGGCCATATCCGTCGCGAGCCAGCAATCGCCGGATATAGAGAGTGTCAGTAAATTTAGACCGGCTGGCCCATGAATCATCAACCGGCGCTGCATATAGGAAGGCAGCAAGGCGCAACGCCCTCGCGATTTCATTGCTCAGCCCGCGGATTTCAGTACGGGCTACCAATTCCATCCAGAACGTTTCATCCGCTTCTGAAAATTGCCTTAGCAATAAGTTGATATCCCACAGATTCCGCAATCCGCCAGCCAAATCTCCACCGTCAAATAAATGGGCGGTGGAGTGCAGCACCATATCGGCGAGGGCCATGACATGTAGGCCATGATCCAACCGAAGCGCGCTTTCCAGAATTGCACCTGCATCGGGTGTGGGGCTCGCGGTCAGCGGCAATATGGTATGATGAAAATCGATCATCCGGTCGCGTTCGCGGTGCAGCAGCGGCGGCAATTCATGCAGATGATCACGATAATATTGGTCATCATAGGGATTGGGCTTCACCCATTCCCAGCCGGCATTGAGCAAAGACGCTTCGACAAAAGACAAATCTTCTCGCGCGACCATGATATCGAGATCGCCAATACTGCGGCCCACCCCAGCAGCCAGATTTGCCGCAGCATAGGCGGTGCCCTTCATCAGGACGATTTTTCCGGGATAATCGGAGAGCGCTCTTCGGGCACAATCGGCTTCCTACAAGGCCTGTTTGCGCACCAGTTCATTTACCTCGATGGCGTCCCGCAAAACAGCGCGCACGCGACTAGGCACGACCACTTCCTCGAGCCGATGGGCAAGCGAACCGATTAACGATTCCGCGCGGGCTATGCTTATCAAGTCGGTCCATTGGCTGCTACCGAGCGCCTCGACGCTTGCCGGTTCCCGCAGGGCATGGACTAAGAGGCGCGCATCGCGCATCATGGCAATTGGCTCCACAGGCTTTCAATCAATTCTTCCGCCTGTTCAACGGATTGATAATCCATTGCCTTGGTCGGAATCTGGTCGACGAACCGGGTCAGCGTATGAAATCCAGCCTCGCCCAGCGCGACATAATTGGTCGAAGCCTGAGTCAGCCGAACGAATATTTCCGCTTGCCCCATGTCCCGCAATTCGGGGGCGTGACCAAAGCGGGGGAATAGCAGCAGCGCCGGCTTGGCGGTTTCGTCCATCCTTGCAATCGCTTGCTTTGGCGGGACAAGATGGCGGATATCGCCCTTGGGAGTGGCCTCCATTTCCGGACCGAAACGGCTCGGCGGAACGATATTCTGCATGGCCTCAATAGCTTTGTTCTTCAGGCTGATCAGGCGCGGAAACGCTGTGATTTCGCCTGAATTAAGGCTTAGCAAGGCAAATTCATCGCCCATGAAACGCCAGCCTCTCTCGGCCAGCATGGCGGACAATGTCGACTTTCCCGAACCAGACAGACCGGCCATGATCAGCGCCTTGCCATCTTTTTCCACGCTGCTGGCATGTATCAACAAATGCCGCCGCCAGCCCAGCGCCATTTGCAGGTTCATCCCGATCTCTGCGGCCAGCAATCCCTGGGTGAGCGGCAATGGCGCGGCGTCGGGCAACCAAAAATCGCTGTCGATATGCACCGACGGTCGAATATAGCGTCGCCAAGGCTTTTCAGGTTCAAGACGAACCGTGAAATCGACGCTTTCGCCGGTCGGTTCAGGATAGTTTTGGTAAAGATCTGCCAACTGATCCAGCGGCTGTCGCCATGCCGACTCGATCCGGAAAGCGGCAGGCCCGATTTTGAGCAATATCTGATGCATCTCTCCCATCAGCCAGAGACCCGCGTTAGCAGCCCCAGCGCGGAAAGCTCTTCAAGACGAGCAAAAATAATATCTTCTAAATCGGCGCCTGCTTCGACGTCGAATAAAACAGTCAATCGTGATGCGATCTCAGCAGCGGCAAGCGGAGCGTCTTCCATAACCTCCATTATCGCAGGTGCGGGATCGGCCAGGATGTGGGCAATCCCGGACGGTCGATGAAATAACAACATCATGCTGTCCAGCCCATGCCAGATCAGATCATCTTTCGGCGCCGCCCGATATTTTTGGATCATGATGGATTACCTGCAATTCTGGCAGGACACATCGGTCTGATAGCAGGCAAATGTTAAAATTAGTCGACAATATCAGCGCGGCATTTGCAGCGAGGCATAGCATGTAAATCCGCTCTGTCCGGCCTGCAGCCTCCGGATCTAGTTTACATAGGCTTGCGACTGGTCATAGGATGTACCCGGTAGCGTCCGTCCATTCATCGCCTGGAGCACTTCTTCACCGGTAAAATTGCGTCCCGCTGCTGGAAAGGCACCCGGTGTGTCAGCTGCAACCTCCGTGCCGTCTGCAGCAATATAGCCACCCGCGGCATGGTTGCCGGGGACTGGAATTTCACAATTGAGTACCGAACCTGCGGTTTGGGTCAATGCGGGCTTGATACTAACCACCGCCGAGGCCGTGATCGCACCCATCATCAAAGCACGCCGACGGGTTACGATTCCGTTTTTCTGGTCAGTATTAACTGACTGTTCGGATGGAAGGTCCTCTTTTATCGAATTTCTATCCATGGCTTTTATTGCTTCAGATACCCGCGCATAAGCAGAAATCAGGTAAAAAGCGAGTAAACAGTCCGTCGCTTAAAACCGCGTCTATAATCGGGACATAGACACGCAATTCATTAACATCATCTATATATCGGTACAGCCAGTTTTGGGTCTCGAAACATTCCCATTGCCGATCCTGTGCCGCATCGCCTAAATGGACGATATGAAAATGTCAGAAACGTCCAGATGACTTCGGTTTCCCCTTTTCGTTTGCTTGTTGCTCTGGCGTTTATTGTCGGCGGTGCCATTTTAGCAGGCCAATTACCGCAATCCGGGCAACAGTTGATTGTCGTTATCGCCTCCGGAGCGATCGCATTGTTCACGGTATTACAGGACCGGCCTGCCCCGCCCTTGCCGGACCCGGCTTCGCTGGAACGGCAACGCAAGCGGATCCTGTATCAAGGCCGGTCAGAAGCCTATCAGGATATTATCGACCCGATTACCGATCCGATATTACTGGTGCGCAACGCCAAGGTTGCAGCGGCGAATCCGGCGGCGGCCAAAGTGCTCGGTGATCATATCGTCGGCGAGGATGTGCGGATTGCGATTCGCCATCCAGCCGCCGCCGACCGGCTCGCCAACCCGGATGCAAAGCACACAGGAGAGCCGATCCTGTTGGTTGGCGTCGGCAGTACGAACCAAAGATGGGAATTGCGGATACATAGCCTGCAAGACGGTCTGAAACTGGTCCAGCTCTCAGACCGAAGCAGCCGCTACGCTGCCGAAAGAATGCGCACGGATTTTGTCGCCAACGCCAGCCACGAATTGCGCACACCGCTGGCCGCGATCAAGGGATTTCTGGAAACGCTCCAAGATCCGAAGGCCGGCAAGGATGATGAGACACGCGAACGTTTCCTAAAAATCATGTATAATGAAGCCGACCGCATGCAACGTCTGATCGAAGATCTGATGTCTCTTTCACGGATCGAGGCAGAAAAATTCGAACTCCCCTCCGAGCAGATTGATCTGAGCACACTGGTCGAAGAAGCGCGCGATTTCTATATCAACAGTCGAGGTAAAAAAGCGAAGGAAATTCGGGTTTATCTGCCTACCGATATACCGATGATTCAAGGCGATCGGGCACAACTGGCTCAGGTTGTGAATAATCTGCTCAGCAATGCATTCAAGTATGGAAAGAAGGGAACGCCTGTCACGATAAATTTGACACCCAACAAAGCTGGAACGATGTTGTGCCTGGCGATTAGCGATGAGGGGGATGGCATTGCACCCGAACATATTCCCAGACTCACCGAGCGCTTTTATCGCGTCGACAAAGGGCGCAGCAAATTCATAGGTGGGACCGGGCTGGGACTAGCGATCGTCAAACATATTTCCGAACGCCACGGTGGACGGATGGAAATCAACAGCGAAGTGGGCCGCGGAACAGCCGTTTCCGTTTTGCTGCCAATCGCGCGCAAGCTTCCCAACCGCAACGATGCAGGAAATGACTCCAAATGAATCGATCATTCCATTGAATATTTTTCAGGAAAAGCTCGCCCCGCCCCACCGTCACATATTTGTAACATAACTGTAATGATCAGGACATTGCACCTCCCTAGAAGCATCCCGAACAATCCTGTGACTCCGGCCCCTGGCAATATTCGCCATCGACCGAACGCAGATGAACTAGGGATATTCTCATGTTAAGAAAACTCGCTTTTCTGGCGACTGCCGCTCTTGCGGTATCCGGCTGTCAGGATCAAGCTTCCGGCGGCCAGGGCCGCACCCGAAGCGAAATCCGGATTGTCGGGTCTTCGACCGTTTTTCCCTTTGCCAAGGCAGTAGCCGAGCAATTCAGTATCAACGGAGCCAATCCGTCTCCCATATTGGAGTCGACCGGAACCGGCGGCGGCATGAGCCTTTTCTGCGCTGGTGTTGGCGCGGATAGCCCCGATATCGCAAATGCTTCCCGGCGGATCAAAGCTTCCGAATTCGAATTGTGCCAGAGCAATGGTGTTACCGAAATCGTCGAAGTACAAATTGGCATCGACGGAATTGCCATTGCCCAGGCGAACAATGGCGAGCCCTTCTCTCTAACTCCGGTTCAGATTTACAAAGCCATTGCAGAACGCCCGTTCGGAAAAGAAAATACTGCGGAAAAATGGTCGGATATCGATCCATCGCTGCCGAATTTTGCGATCAGTGTTTATGGACCACCGTCAACTTCCGGCACTCGCGATGCGCTCACCGAACTGATTATGGAAGTTGGCTGTATCACCGATCCGGCGACTAAGGCGCTGAAGGAAAGCGATAAAGCGGCTTTTGATGCGGTTTGTCATGAAGTCAGAGCGGATGGGTCCTATATCGACGCGGGTGAAAATGACAATCTCATCGTCCAGAAGCTGAAAGCCAACCCCAATAGCGTGGGCATTTTTGGCTATAGTTTTCTCGAAGAGAATCTCGACAGCGTTCGCGGCATTTCGGTTTCAGGCGTCAACCCGACATATGATGCCATTGCATCGGGAGAATATCCTGGCGCACGGCCGCTCTATGTCTATGTAAAAAATCAGCATGTCGGCGTGATACCCGGACTTAAAGATTTTATGCTGGAATTCATCAACGCGGGAACTCGAGACGGCTATCTGGTAAAAGCTGGATTGATTGCTTCACCAGATGATGTGCGGGGAAAAATGACGGAAGTGGTCCGCAATATGACACCGCTTACGATTAGCGAACTTAAGTAAGCGCGCCTTAACAGGCATATTTTTGCAGATGATTTTGATACAAGGGCGGAACCAGATATTGTGACAAGTGCGACGCTCCTTTTTCTCATCATTGGCCTGGGCCTGTTCGCTTGGTTTTTTGGCCGCTTGAAGGCGTCTGGACTGAAAGCAAGCGGGAAAAGCTCCCGATCAGCGCTGCATTCCCTGCCCAACTATCATGGCTGGTATGTTGCTTTATGGGCGATTGTTCCTGCCGCAATTTTCATGGCTGTCTGGAGCTTCGTCAGTCCTGCGCTGATAACCGATGCGGCGCTGGCCAGCCCCGCATCAGCAGGGTTACCGCAAGGCGCTTTTGCACGGGCAGCGATTCTATCTGAAGCACGCGCTATTGCTTACGGCAATCAGGTCAATGCGTTTAATCCGCTATCCCAGTCGATGGTCGAACCGTATCGCGACGCAATCTCTTATTATCAGATGATCGGAGCTGTCGCAGCTTTGCTCATGGTCTTCGCTTGCGGCGTCTATGCCTGGCTTCAGATTAAGCCCGATCTAAGAGCCCGCACAAAAATCGAGCGGGTGACTATGCTGATCCTGTTGCTCGCGTCGCTGATCGCTATCGTTACCACCGTTGGTATTTTCCTGTCGCTAGTTTTTGAAACGGCCCGATTTTTTTCCATGGTATCGCCTATCGACTTTCTATTTGGCACCGAATGGAACCCTAGGGCGGTGGCTGGTCCGAGAGGTGAAACCGGATTTGGTGCGATTCCGCTTTTCTGGGGAACGGTTTTTATCGGTGCGATTATCGCGATGATCGTGGCGATCCCACTCGGACTGATGAGCGCAATCTATCTCACCCAATATGCACCAGCAAAATTACGTGCCTGGATGAAACCGATATTGGAGGTGCTCGCTGGAGTGCCAACGGTTGTCTACGGCTATTTCGCCGCCTTGACGGTGGCTCCCGCGCTACGCGATTTTGCTGTCTCGATCGGCATTTCGGGCGCGTCTTCTGAATCCGCTTTAGCTGCCGGCGTGGTGATGGGCATCATGATTATTCCCTTCGTCTCTTCCATGGCCGATGACAGTATTGCCGCCGTGCCCAGCGCGATGCGCGACGGTTCTCTGGCCATGGGTGCAACGCATAGCGAGACCATCAAGAAGGTTCTCATCCCCGCCGCTCTGCCGGGCGTCGTTGGCGGTGTCCTGCTGGCAGTCAGCCGCGCGATTGGCGAAACGATGATCGTTGTGATGGCTGCCGGTCTCGCAGCGAATATGACAGTCAATCCTTTCTCAAGTGTCACGACCGTCACCACGCAGATCGTGCAGCTTCTCACCGGTGATCAGGAATTTGACAGCCCCAAAACCCTAGCTGCTTTTGCCCTGGGCCTTGTCCTGTTTATCGTGACCTTGCTACTCAACCTCATCGCGTTGCGCGTAGTCAAAAAATATCGGGAAGCATATGAATAGTCTCACCGAAACCAAACGTCGCCCGACCGACTGGCAGGGAGCAGAAATGCAGCAGCGCATCGCACGGCGCTATGCGGCCGAACGTCGATTCAAGGCTTTGGGCATGGCTGCGGTCATGCTGTCAGCCAGTTTTCTGGCCTTTCTGCTGGTGGTGATGGTGGGCAATGGATTCCGCGGTTTCACGCAGACGGAATTACCAGTAGAGATTGATTTTCCTGCAGTCACCGGCGGCGCCTCCCCCAGTCAATTTCAAGGACCGAATGCAAATGCCAACGTGCAGTCCATGGGATTGCGCGAAATTGTCGATAGCAGCATCGAAATCCAATATGGCCAAGATGGTACCAATTTGTTCTCATCGGGCGGCTGGACAGCGGTCAACGCTATGATCCTTAGCAACCCGGACATTGTTGAACAGAAAGCAACGGTATATCTGCCGGTAATATCGGAAATCGACGTCGCCTATAAGGACGCGGGCAATCCCGAAGCCGAGCAGAAAGTTCGGGAATTGGAGGATAAACTCTCAACCGGGTTCAACTGGAATTTTCTGAGCAATTCAGACGCCACGGACCCGATGCAAGTGGGTATATGGGGGGCGTTTAAAGGCTCGCTGATCACCATGATCGTGACCTTGCTGTTGGCCTTCCCGGTGGGCGTTCTGGCGGCGCTCTACCTCGAGGAATATGCACCGAAAAACCGGTTGACCGACCTGATCGAGGTTTCGATCAACAATCTGGCTGCGGTGCCGTCGATCATCTTCGGCCTGCTTGGGCTGGCGGTATTCCTGAACTTTTTTGGCATGCCGCGATCCGGCGCGCTGGTTGGCGGCCTGACACTGGCCCTGATGACCATGCCGGTAATTGTCATCACTGGCCGCAACGCTGTGAAATCGGTGCCACCTTCGATCCGTGAAGCGGCGCTGGGCATTGGTGCAAGCCCGCTGCAAGTGGTGTTCCACCATGTTTTGCCGCTCGCGCTTCCCGGCATATTGACCGGAACCATCATCGGGATGGCACGGGCCCTGGGTGAGACCGCTCCCTTGCTGATGATCGGCATGCGGGCCTTCATTGCCACGCCGCCAAGCGGCATTACCGACCCGGCGACCGTATTACCGGTCCAGATATTCCTTTGGTCCGATGAAGTCGACCGCGGCTTTGTCGAGAAAACATCAGCGGCAATCATTGTTTTATTATTGTTTCTCCTGACGATGAACGCACTGGCCATTTATCTGCGCAACCGCTTTGAAACCCGTTGGTAGGTGCCCGGATGAATGATGATCAGAAAATGCAAGAACCGAGTGAAAGCGTGAATATGACAGATTTGGCCACAACAGGCATGACAAGCGACGGCGGCACGCCCAAAATGACGGCTCGCCATGTCGACGTATTCTATGGCGACAAACAGGCGATCAACGACGTGTCTATCGATGTGAACATGGACAGCGTGACCGCCTTTATCGGGCCGTCCGGCTGCGGCAAGTCGACCTTTTTGCGCTGTATGAACAGGATGAACGACACCATTCCGATTGCGCGCGTCACCGGCGACATCATGCTGGAAGGCGAAGATATTTATTCATCGCAAATGGATGTCGTCCAGTTGCGTGCGCGTGTTGGCATGGTGTTTCAGAAACCCAATCCCTTCCCCAAGTCCATTTATGACAATATTGCCTATGGTCCGCGTATCCATGGCCTCGCCACGGGCAAGGAAGAACTCGACAATATTGTTGAATCCTCTTTGCAGCGCGCTGGACTCTGGGGTGAAGTGAAAGACCGGCTATCGGACAGCGGAACCGCTTTGTCGGGTGGTCAGCAGCAGCGCCTTTGTATCGCACGCGCGATTGCAGTTGATCCCGAAGTGATCCTGATGGACGAGCCCTGCTCTGCGCTTGATCCCATAGCAACGGCGAAGATCGAAGAGCTAATTCACGAATTGCGCGGGAAATATGCTATAGTTATAGTAACGCATAACATGCAGCAAGCCGCGCGCGTTTCGCAAAAAACGGCCTTTTTCCACCTCGGTACTCTGGTGGAATATGGCGAGACAACCGATATTTTCACCAATCCGCGGGAAGAGAAAACGCGGGATTATATCACCGGTCGCTACGGCTGACATATAGATGATTAGGAACAATAATGATCAATAGTGGCACAGAACATACGGTCAAAGCCTTCGATTCTGACATCAATGAATTGCGGGGCATGGTTGCCGAAATTGGCGGCCGCAGTGAGCAAGCAATAGCCAAGGCGATGCGCGCGCTGGAAAACAGCGACCTGGAATTGGCGGCTGAAGTTGTCAGGGAAGACAAGCTGATCGACGACCTCGAAAAGCGGATCGACGAACTGACATTTCAGACGATCGCGCTGCGCGCTCCGATGGCCGACGACCTAAGAGAATTGATAGCCACATTCAAAATTTCCGGAGTGGTTGAACGGATTGGCGACTATGCAAAAAATATTGCCAAGCGGGTGCCACTGGTTACCAAGACTCATCGGCTGACACCCATTT
>JABMNS010000381.1 GCA_013204445.1 Sphingomonadales bacterium | reverse complement strand
TCATGGCTGCAGATATTCTTGACGTAGAGCGTTTTCTGAACGCCACCTTTTACACCGGTCGCGATCACGCCGATATTGGTATTGCCCTTGGTCGTTTCGCCGAGGCTGGCTGGCTCCGGCAATACGGCCTTCAGAAACTGCAGCGGGATGATTTCGCGGCCTTCATACATGACCGGATCAATCCGGGTCATGCCGACATTTTGCAGCACCTCGAGATGGGTCAGATAGGCATCGCCGAAGGTCATCCAGAATCGGATCCGCTGGATTTCAGGGAGATGGGTTTTGAGCGACTCAATTTCCTCATGGTACATCAGGTACATATTCTTCGGGCCGACCGCTTCGAAATCAAATTCCCGTTTCTGCGTTAGCGGCTGTCCTTCCACCCAGTCGCCATTTTCCCAATGGCGTGAATTGGCAGTGACTTCCCGGATATTGATCTCGGGATTGAAATTGGTAGCGAAATGCTGGCCATGGTCGCCGCCATTGCAATCGAGAATATCGAGCGTGTCGATCCGATCAAAATGATGCTTCTTGAGCCAGCAGGTAAACACGCTAGTCACACCGGGATCAAAGCCGGAGCCCAGCAGCGCCATGATCCCCGTATCCTTGAACCGGCCCTGATAATCCCACTGCCACTTATATTCGAACTTCGCTTCGTCGCGCGGTTCGTAATTGGCCGTGTCGAGATAGCCGGTTTTTGTCGCCAGACAGGCATCCATGATCGGCAGATCCTGATAGGGCAGCGCGAGATTGACCACTAACGCAGGCTTTTCCCGCTCGATCAGCGCGGTCAGCGCCGAAACATCGTCGGCATCAATCTGCGCCGTCCTGATGTCCACGCCGGTGCGCTGTTTGACCGATTCATTAATCGCTTCGCATTTCGGCAAAGTGCGACTGGCCAACAGGATTTCGGTAAAGGGCCCGCTGCCCGCCGCTATCAGCTGCGCCATTTTATGCACCGCCACCGAACTGACGCCGCCGGCGCCGATCACCAATATTTTACCCATGATTTCCAATCTAAATGCTGGAGAAATGATAGTCCCGCATATAGGGAGAGACCATGGCAGAGCAATACCTCTTGGATTCTGAACGGCAACCAACCCTGGCAGGAGTTGAACGAGCGGCGGAGAAAATCGCTGCGATCTTGCCGGCCACGCCGCTGTTGCCACTTGAAATCGACGGCACAACCATCTGGTGCAAGGCGGAATGCCTGCAACCGATTGGCGCGTTCAAGATTCGCGGTGGCTGGCACCGATTGACCGATCTGACCGACGATCAGCGCCAGCGCGGCGTCGTCGCCTTTTCCAGCGGCAATCACGCACAGGGCGTCGCCTGGGCCGCACGAAGGCTAGGCGTGCCGGCAACGATCATTATGCCGGAAGATGCACCTAGGGCGAAACTGGCGAACACTAGGGCATTGGGCGCTAAAATCATCACCTATGACCGGATGAGCGGTTCTCGTGAGCAATTGGCAGATAATATTGCCCGCAAAACCGGCGCGGTGGTAGTTCCCAGCTTCGATGATCCGTGGATCGTCGAAGGGCAGGGCAGTTGCGGTCTGGAAATTTGTGAACAGATGCTGGCCCTGACCGGATCAGAACCCGACCAGATTGTTGCCTGCTGTGGCGGTGGTGGTCTGGCCAGCGGTTCAGCTTTGGCGAACCCCAATGCGCGTATCATGGTGGTCGAGCCGGAAGGCTGGGATGATATGAAACGTTCGCTCGAAGGTGGCACAATCGTGCCGGTGGGCACAGATCCGCCCGCAACCGATTGTGACGCGCTGCAGACGCTCAGGGTGTCACCCATTACATTCAATATATTGCGAGATTGCAAGGCTATAGGAACCGCGGTGACCACTGCCGAGGTCCATCATGCCATGCGGGTTGCGTTCGAAAAATTGCGTCTGGTTTTAGAGCCTGGTGGCGCGGTTGCTCTGGCGGCCATTTTGGCCGGTAAGCTAACGCTGACGGATCGCACGGCGATCACCCTGTCCGGCGGCAATGTCGATAATCAGCTGTTTGCGAAAATTATCGCCGCAGGCTAGGCGGCAATCGCCAGTTCCATCTCCATCCGGCTCCAAACCTCCACCAGCGCTTTGGTCAAATCGACCATCATCGCTTCGCTATGCGCGGGGCCGGGCGTGAACCGCAGCCGTTCGGTGCCGCGCGGCACGGTTGGATAGTTGATCGGCTGCACATAGACCCCGTATTCGGCGAGCAATATATCACTGATCTTCTTGGCTTTGATCGGATCGCCGACCAGCAGCGGCACGATATGGGTCGATGAGTCCATCACCGGCAGGCCGGATCCCGCAAATAAATCCTTAAGCGTCTGAGCTGCAACCTGCTGACCATCGCGCTCGGCGGTCGACTGTTTCAGATGACGAATACTGGCCAGTGCACCGGCTACCAAAACCGGTGACAGGCTGGTCGTGAAAATGAAGCCGGGCGCATAAGAGCGGATCACGTCGATGATTTTCTGGTCAGCGGCAATATAGCCACCCATGACACCTACGGCTTTAGCCAATGTCCCCTCAACGATCGTCAACCTGTCTGCTGCAGCATCGCGCTCGGAAATGCCTCCGCCGCGTTGTCCGTACATGCCCACGGCGTGCACTTCATCGCAATAGGTGAGCGCATTATATTTGTCCGCCAGATCGCAGATCGCGTGCAGAGGCGCGATATCGCCATCCATCGAATAGATGCTTTCAAAGGCTATAAGCTTGGGTACTTCTGGATCTTCAGCTGCCAGCAATACTTCCAGATGGTAAAGATCATTATGCCGAAAAACCCGCTTTTCACAACCGCTATTCTTGATCCCGGCAATCATCGATGCGTGGTTCAGTTCGTCGGAAAAAATAATGCAGCCCGGCAGGATCTTGGTCAGTGTCGAGAGCGTCGCTTCGTTCGAAACATAACCGGATGTAAACAGCAAAGCTCCGGATTTCCCGTGCCAGTCGGCTAGCTCGCGCTCTAATTGTATGTGATAATGCGTGTTACCACCTATATTGCGGGTTCCGCCAGAGCCGGCGCCGACATCGTGCAATGCCTCTTCCATCGCAGCGATAACATCGGGATGTTGCCCCATCGCCAGATAATCATTCGAGCACCAGACGGTGACCGGTTGCGGGCCGTTATGATGCGCGAAACAACGGGCGTTGGGAAACGAGCCCTTGTTGCGCAAAATGTCGATGAATACCCGATAGCGCCCTTCGGCATGAAGCCGGTCAATCGCTTGCGAAAAAATTTTATCGTAGTCCACTGTGTACCAAATCCTGCGTCAAATCTGTTCTTGCTGCCTTGCTGAAATGGCCCTTAGCGGCCTTTTTCCAGAATTTCCAGCGAGAACCACTCGCAATAAGATTTGTTCCCATAGACTTACAGTTTTTCAAACCGGATTATGCCATATTTTGCGAAGGCGGGTTGGTACGACGTGATATCGGCGAGGTCCCCCGTTGTTATAAATATCCCTTCCTGGCTTTCGACGGGCCATGACATATTCTTTGTCAGATAAGCGATCCGGCGGGCAATGCCCTTGGCGCCATCGATGAATTGAATCGGCCTTTGAGCTGCTTCGGCCAGTTCGCAACACAACAGCGGAAAATGGGTGCAGGCGAGAATGACCGTGTCTATTCGGTCTCCTCCGGCCTGATTGAGTAACCCGGACATTGCGCCTTGAATAATATTTGAATCCAGTTTTTCACCCCGCAGCTTGGCCTCTGCCGCATAAACGAGTTCGGGGGCGGCATGACGGAGCAATATCTTGTCGGAGGCAAAGTCGGCGGCGAGTCGGTCGACATAGGGTTGCCGGATAGTTGCCCGCGTGCCCAGTAGCCCGATCACACCGGTTTTGGTTTGCTCGCTGGCCGACTTGATCGCGGGTACGGTGCCGACGACTGGGATATCCAAAGCCGAACGGACGTGATCGAGAGCAATTGTCGAGGCGGTGTTGCAG
>JABMNS010000380.1 GCA_013204445.1 Sphingomonadales bacterium | reverse complement strand
CTATATGGATCGCTTTGATCCGGAACGAATGGAACTGGCGCCGCGCGATATCGTGGCCCGCGCCAATGACCATGAAATCAAGCGCCTAGGCCTTGATTACGTCCACCTCGACATCTCCTACCGCGATCCGGAATTTGTAAAGGGCCATTTCCCGAATATTTATGAAAAGCTGATCGGGCTGGGCATCGACATGACCAAAGGGCCGATTCCAGTTGTACCGGCACAGCATTATACCTGCGGTGGAATCTTGATTGATCTCGCAGGCCGTACCGACTTGCCCGGTCTCTATGCGGCGGGCGAAGCCAGCGAGAGCGGCTTGCACGGTGCCAACCGGCTGGCCTCCAACAGCCTGCTGGAATGTTTCGTCTTTGGCGATGCCGCCGCCCGGGACATTGCCGAACATTGGGATGAGCTTCCTGCCCCGCCACCGATCCGGCCTTGGGATGAAAGCCGTGTCACCGACAGCGATGAAGAAGTGGTGATCAAGCAGACCTGGACCGAAATCCGTCGATTCATGTGGAATTATGTCGGCATCGTCCGCACCACCAAACGGCTCGAACGGGCGCAGCACCGCATCGACCTGCTGCGCGGAGAAGTACAAGAATATTATGGCAATTTCCGCGTAACCCAGGATTTGATCGAGCTGCGCAATCTGATCGAAGTGGCGGATTTGATTGTGCGGTCAGCGCTGGCAAGAAAGGAAAGCCGGGGGTTGCATTATATCACCGATTATCCGGATTTTCTGCCGGGGGCGGTGGATACGATCCTGGTGCCTTCGGCTTGATGTCAGCCTGGATGCCCTCAGTCGGCGTCCGCCTCAGTTGTCCAGCACAATGCGATAGCGCGCCTCTCCGCTTTCCAGATGTGCCAGTGCCTCGTTGATCTTTTCGAAGGGGAAATGCTCGGTTACCGCCTTGATGCCATGGCGGGCGCAGAATTCCAGCATATCGGCAATTGTCTGGGGGCTGCCGACCAGCGAGGATGACAGAGACAATTGGGCAAACATCAGCGGCATCAGCTGCAGCTCAGCCGGCACCGCCTGAACGCCGAGAAAATGCAATCGGCCTTTCGGCTTCAGCATTGCAATGATGGCATTCCAGTCCAGCGCGACATCAACCGTGCTCAGGATCACATCAAAACTCCCCGCTGCTGCGGCCAGGGCTTCAGGATCACGGGAATTGATCACATCATGCGCGCCGAAAGCCATGGCTTCGTCTTTTTTGGAAGCGCTGGAACTTAGAGCGGTGACATGACAGCCCCAGGCCTTGCCAAATTGCAAGGCCAGATGACCCAGTCCGCCAATGCCTAGCACGGCAATGCGCGCGGTTGGCTTGATGTCAAATTTCACAAACGGATTGAAAACGGTAATGCCGGCGCAGAACAATGGTCCGGCATCCCGGGAATCCAGATCGTCCGGCAGCTTGATAACGCTGACGCCCGATGCGCGAACGATGTCGGCAAAAGCGCCATGGCGGCCCGCCGAAACCGTCGATTGCACGGATTCGCAGAGATTATGATCGCCGTTCAGGCACTGCCGGCAGGTCATGCAATAATGCGAATGGCCGCCCAGCCCGACCCGGTCGCCGATTTTGACGTGAGTCACTTCAGCGCCAATATCGATCACCGTGCCAGTGGCTTCATGCCCGCCGACAAAGGGGAATTCGGTTATGCCCCAGGCATTGTTGCGCAGGCTGAGGTCGGTATGACACAGGCCGCAATGTTCGACCTTTATATCGATATCATTGGAGGCCAGCGGTCTCAGCTGATATTCGAAGGGTTCTAGCGGGTTTCCGGCCTGGTTGGCTGCAAAAGCCTTTACAGTGCGCATAGCGGGGTTTCTCCTGTGCTCGCCTTGGTGAAAATGGTCATCCTTTGGCGAGATTCGCATATCCCGAAGCTTTAAGACACTGTCATATCAAATGGGCAGGACGGTCCTTGCGGACATTGGCGACAATATTATTTTGCTGCCCTGTCAGCCGATCCCACCAGCTTGTCACTGGTCTTGTGCTGCTCCAGATCCTTGGGATCAAACCACACCGGCTTCAGCTTCTTGTCTACAAACAGCTGCATCTGGTCGGTGTAATGCGGTGACTCCGGTCGCGTGGTCGCGGCGCCGAAGGGCTGGATCGAGCGCGAGCGCACTTTGCCGTCCTTGGCCCATTCGATGCACATGATGAAGCTGTCACCGTGGCGCACCGATAGCCGCCCGTCATCATCGACATCCCAGAGGGTTGAGGCACGGATCGTGTCATTGCCGCCATCAACCGGCAGGTCGACATTGCCCTGCCGCATCCGCAGCAGGTTCATCATCGGCGGATCGATCTTGCCGAAAAATTGCGTCAGATGGTCGACCGTTTCCTGCAATATCTGGCGCGGGTCGGGCATTTTGTCGCGGTTATAATGCGACTTGTTGGCCGGACGCAGCACCATCAGCGCGAGCGCGTCAGCGGGGCCCTTGCCATCGAGATTCCAGTCCCACTGGGCAAGCAATTGCTGCGCCTTGAGCAATTTCGAGCTGTCCTTCAGATCAAGCGCGGCAATCTTTTCCAGCCAGTTTTTCGCATAGCCCGCCTTTTCATAGCCGGTGTCATATTTGATCGTCGATAACTCGTCATCGGTCAGCTTACCGTCCGCATTGGCGCGTTCCAGCAAGGCGATTGCCCGCCGCGAACGGTTGGTCTGGTCACCCTCGACACCGAGCAGTGGCGAGAAATTGTCCGGGTTGAGTTCGTCCCCCGGACCGGCTGCAATATAAGGCGTATTATTGGCGTTCATGACATAGCCCGAAGCCGGATTGACCAGCGCCGGGACCCGGGTGAATGGCAGGCTTTCCTGCCACAGGGCTTTCGAACTGTCGCCGGGCAATATTGTGCGCCAGTCATAGCCTGCGGGCCGATCGGGGAACATCGCGTTATAGTACATCCCGATATTGCCCTTGGCATCGGCATAGATGAAATTGGTCGCCGGAACCCCCTGCCCCGCCATCGCCGCCTGCCATTCATCGAAATTCGTTGCCTTGTTGATCCGATAATATTGGGTCAGCATATCGAGCTCGTCGATTCCGGCATAGCGGAGCGCATAGGCACCACTTTCATTCATGATCACCGGCCCGTGAATCGAGCGATAGGCCATCTGCGGATAGGGGATGACAAACGGACCAAATTTTATTTTTAGCCAGACACGCTTCTTTTCCAGCGGCCTCCATTGGCCATCAAAGCGGTAGGCGTCTCTCTTTTCGTTCAGCGTCAGCTTGTAGATGTCGATCAGATCGGGGCGGTTGACGGTGTTAGTCCATCCGAGATATTTGTTGTGCCCGAGAAACGGAAAGGGCGAACCCGGAAAATTGGCACCGGCGAAATCCCAGCCTTGCTCGCTGTGCACGACCAGCTCGTACCAGGCGACATTGCCGCGCAGGGGCTGGTGCGAATTGGAGATCAGACGGGTCTTGCCCTCGGGAGAGCGTTCCGGCGCAACTGCAAAGGCATTGGAACCATTTTCATCCGGGTCAGGGCCGACCGGAGTGGCCGCATTGTCCTCGATGATCTTTTCAGGCCTGAGCGGATGGACGGATTTTTTTGCTGGCTCATCAGCCAGACTCGGACCACCCTCGCGCGGCAATGGCTTGTTCTGCACCAGCGCCTCGATCGGACTGTTAAGGCCAAAGAAAAAGGGCGAACGGAGCACGAAACCAGCAGCAATATCCTGGCCATTGACGGGAAACAGCTTTTCTAGCCTCACCTCTTCGGGATGCTCTGCGGCATAAGCATTGAGCCCGGAGGCATAGCCGTCGAGCAAAGCGCGGACATCCTGCGGCAGATCATCATATTTGCGGGTTACGGTGCCGCGTATATCGAGCAGGGCGGCGATATAATCGATCGGCGCGCTGTCCGCCCCGTTGAGCGTGGCCATCCGGCCTCGGGTCATCGCGGTGACTTCCTGCAGCGTGGCGAAATCATCTTCGGAATGGGCATAAGCAACGCCATAGGCAACATCGGCATCGGTCTTGCCGAAAATATGCGGAACGCCAAAATCATCGCGGACAATGCGGGCTTCATAAGTCGTTTCCGGCGGCGGGACGGATTGCTCAATGCTAAACGGCTCCCAGACCGTCAGGCCTATGGCGATCAGCACAATGATGATGATCAGCCCAATAACCGCCCGCTTAAGTGTTTTCACGTATATTTTCCTCCCAGACAGCATCTTAAGCTACCTGCACTTTTAGTCTGCGAAGCGCCTACCATATATCCCCGAAGGAAAAAGTCATCAATATGGTTGTGTTGCACGACTACAACACCATATTTAGGACAAGATATTGAGATTGAACAGGATGAACCTATGAACCTTGAGAAATTCACCGACCGCGCCAAGGGCTTTTTGCAATCCGCACAGACCGTCACAATCCGGATGAGTCACCAGCAGATTACCGCCGCGCATCTCGCCAAGGCGCTGCTCGAAGACGATCAGGGCATGGCAGCAGGCCTGATCACCAAGGCAGGCGGCGATGCCAAAAAGGCGCATCAGGAAATTGATGCGGTGCTGGCCAAGATTCCAGCAGTATCCGGTGGCGGAGCGCAGCAAACACCCGGACTGAATAATGATACGGTTCGTGTACTCGATCAGGCCGAGCAGATAGCCGAAAAGGCCGGGGACAGATATGTCACGGTCGAGCGCTTGTTGCTGGCGCTGCTACTGTCCAAGGATACAGCGGCTGGCAAGGCGCTGCAGGCCTCCGGCGTGACCGCCGAAGCCCTGAACAGCGCGATCAACGAGTTACGCGGCGGCCGTTCAGCGGACACCGCGACGTCAGAGGACGCCTATGAAGCGATGAAAAAATATACCCGCGACCTGACCCAGGCCGCGCGCGACGGCAAGCTCGATCCGGTGATCGGCCGCGACGAAGAGATACGCCGCACGATCCAGATATTGGCGCGCCGGACCAAGAATAACCCGGTCCTGATCGGCGAACCCGGCGTCGGCAAAACCGCGATCGCCGAGGGCTTGGCGCTGCGCATCACCAATGGCGACGTCCCCGACACGCTCAAGGGGCGGCGATTGATGTCGCTCG